>CAYJJP010000069.1:0-9163 GCA_964370525.1 uncultured Desulfovibrionaceae bacterium
TTAAAAATTGTGCCGTGTAAAGGTAAGGACAGAAAAATCAAAGCGAGGGCTTTTGTAAGTCTTTTCATTTCATTTAGTTTATGCTATAGGGTAAAAGTAAAATCATTTAAAAGGAAAGCTTCTTTATTGTAAGCGGGTGGAATCATGAATAAAAATGTGGCTTTTGTTGTTGTGGGCGTTTTGCTTTTGGGCATGGGGCTTATTACTTATAATGAATACACAAATCCCGGAGTGCGACCTTTCTCTTCTGCTCCTGTTGAGGAATTTGACCATAATGATGAGCAAAATAAAAATGTTAGCCAAGGTACACAAATAGAAAATTCCGGTGTTGTTAATATCCCGGCTCCTCAAGCTAATGCAAAAGTACAAGAAGCTACTCAGTCTGAAGCGCCTAAAGCAGCGCAAGCGCCTAAAGCAGCAGAAGCGCCTAAAGCAGCAGAAGCTCCTAAAGTAGCAGAAGCTCCTAAAGTAGCAGAAGCTCCCACAATTATTGAAAACCCTGCAAAAGCAGACCCCTATATTGAAGAGAAAGCTTCTGCATCACAAGAAACACAAGCTCCCACGCCTGTGACAGCTCCTTCTCAAGCAGTGCAGGTTCAGGAAGAAAAAAAATCTCCAAGCACAGCGACAAGTAATCAAAAAATAATTCAAAGAATTCGCGTTTTTACGGTAGGTGATGGTGTTACTGTTCGTCTTGACAGCAATCAATTTCCGGAGTACAAAACGGCTCGTTACACATCTCCTGACAGATTAGTTCTTGACCTTGCCGACACATGGAAATTGCGTGCGCCCGGCGTTCCCAAAAACGAATTTGTTTCAAATGTCCGCATAGGACAGCATAGACAAGGAACTCGTATTGTTATTGATTTACAAAAAGTTCCGGGATCCATCAGATATTTAAAGTTTGGTGAGACGGGGCTTGATGTTCGATTAAGATAGTCTTAGTGTTTTATTTAATATATTAAATTAACTTTTTACTGGAGAACCCCATGCGTGTATTTTCTGTTTGTCTTTTGATGACAATACTTAGCTTTTCATTACATACAAATATTTCTTTTGCTAAAGAAGAAAATATGTATGAATCTCTCAAGCGCTTTAGTCAAATTCTTGAACTTGTAGAACAAAATTATGTTACAAAAACAAGTAGTAAGAAGATTTTGGATGGTGCTATTAAGGGAATGCTTGAAAATCTTGATCCGCATTCAACCTTTATGACCCCCAAAGAATATGAAGAAATGCAAGAGACAACCTCCGGTGAGTTTACTGGAGTTGGTATTGAGGTTACGCAGGAAAATGGGCAAATAAAAGTTGTTTCGCCTATTGAAGATACTCCGGCCTTTCGAGCCGGTATTCAACCCGGTGATATTATATTAGAAGTTGATGGAAACAGCACACATGAGCTTTCTTTGCAAGAAGTTGTTTCTAAGATTCGTGGTCCAAAAGGAACAAAGGTTGAGCTTACCATTATCCATCTTAACTCTAATAATCCTGAAACCGTAAGCATTACGCGGGAATCCATACCCTTAGTAAGCGTAAAGGCCTTTGAGTTGGAAGAAGGCTATCATTGGTTGCGCATTACTCGTTTTTCCGAGCGCACCACCACAGATTTACATGCAGCCATTAAAAAGGCGCAAAAAAAGGAACTTAAGGGGATAGTGCTTGATATGCGCAATAATCCCGGCGGTCTTGTAGACGAAGCTGTATCTGTATCTGACACATTTTTGAGTAAGGGTGATATTGTTTCTATTCGTGGGCGTAATCCCATAAGTGCGCGTACTTTTTCTGCTAAAAAACAAGCAACCGACGTTACGGTGCCTGTGGTTGTTTTAGTTAACGCAGGCTCTGCTTCCGCTTCAGAAATTGTGGCTGGTGCGTTGCGTGATCATAAACGAGCTGTAATACTTGGAGAAAAAACTTTTGGTAAGGGATCGGTGCAAAATATTATTCCACTTGCCGATGGATCTGGTTTAAAGCTTACCATTGCGCTTTATTATACACCCAATGGAAGTTCTATTCAAGCAGAGGGCATTACGCCGGACATGGAAATCCCTTTTGAAGTTTCTAAGGGAACTGAAGAGAAAAAGAATAATAATCGCTTTATTGTGCGAGAAAAAGATTTAAGTCGTCACATTGAAGGTGAGGAAGAAAAAAAGCAGAAAAATGGTTCATCCCAAGAACTCAAGTCTACTGATGAGGCTAAGAAGGATGACAAAGACGCAGATAGCGCGCTTAACGAAGCTGAAAGAAAGAAAAACCTCAAAGAAAAAGAGGATGTGAAAGAAAGACTGGCTCTTGATAATCAGCTACGCATGGCTTTGCAAATGGTTAAGAGTTTACCTATATTAAAACAAATCAATTCAGATATTTAACGACAGTTAAGGTTTAGGCCATTTTGATAGTAAGGGGAAAGCGCAAGCTTTCCCTTTTTTTATATGCGTGTTTTGGAAGCCTTTCTCATTTGAATTTTTATAAATAAATGTGGCTATTGCCTTTAATCAGTTTTTTTTGGGGGAAAACCTTTTGTGAACAAAAGGTTATTCCCCCAAACCCCCTTTCCAAAAAACTTTCATGCGAATTTTTCTTGCGAAAAATTCTTTTATAATAAGCGTATGTGGCTATTGCTCTTAGTCAGCAAATGCATTTTCGTATCCACAGATTTCACAAATTTAAGCACTTATACTCTGTATAGCCTGTGGATTATTTAATTATTTGGGACTATAAACCCATGACTCATGATCTGTGAAGTGATTAACCATAATAACAGCAGGATAAGTAAAAATTTACTGAGTTAAGGTAAAAGCCATGTAAATAAATATTCGTAAAATTATTTAAAAAAGCATCAATTTTCCATAAAAACTCAATTTTCAACGATAAATTTTATGCTTGTTCAGATAAATTTAAATTGACAATTAAAGTCGTTTTAACTATAAATGAATTTGCTTTTCAAATGCAAAGTGAAGTCTCATTTTTTGCTGAACTTGCATATAATACTTTAAAATTATTTAATAAGAGGTGAACAATGAAGACACTTGCTCAAGGAGATGTTGACACTGAATACCGTATTGTCGCTATTGATACGTGTGGGGATGAAGAAATGGAGAAATTTTTATTCTCTTTGGGATGCTATGCAGGCCAAACTGTTACCATAGTTTCAAAATTGAGTAAAAATTACGTTATTACTATTAAAGACGCACGCTATAGTATTGATGAAAGTTTGGCAAACGCCATTCAAATATAACTTTTTTAAATGAAGGAAAAAGGGAGGTAGGTAATGAGAATTGCATTAGCAGGCAATCCCAATAGCGGTAAAACCACATTATTCAACGCCATTACAGGAAAAATTGAAAAGGTAGGCAACTGGGCTGGGGTTACCGTTGCCAAAAAAGAAGGAGCCATTAAGCAAAATTTACTGGGTGATGCCGGTTCTGTGGTGGCGGTGGATTTGCCGGGGGCTTATTCCATGTCTCCTTTTACTTCTGAGGAAAATGTTACTCGACAATTTATTAATCAGGAAAAACCTGAGGCCATTATCAACATCGTTGATGCTACTAATTTAAGCCGCAGTCTTTTCTTTACCACACAGCTTTTAGAACTTGGTATCCCTGTGGTGATTGCGCTTAATAAAAGCGACTTAAATATCAAAAAAAATATTACCATTGACACAAAAAAGCTTTCTGAAACCCTAGGGTGCGCCGTCATTGCAACCACAGCAACTGATTCCGGCAATAATGGCCTTAAGGAACTTCTTGCAGCTGTTATTGCTTGTAAGGGGCAAACTCAAAAAGCTCCCTATTCACAGGAAGGATCCAAAATACACTCGGAAGAAGATGCAAAAGGCTATGATTTAAAGCGCTATGACTTTGTTAATGGTGTGGTGAAATCCGTAGAAGTGCGCGCAGTAGCAAGCAATAAACAGTCTTTACAAGATTCTCTTGATCGAGTTTTAGCCAATAAATATCTTGGCATTCCAATTTTTGCGCTGGTCATGTGGGGAGTATTTTACATTTCACAAACCACACTTGGTACTATGATTGCTGACTATCTCACCGGTTATATTGATATATTTAATGAATGGGCTGCCGCTGCCATAGGCGAAGGGGCTTCCCCGCTTGCCAAATCTTTATTGCTTGACGGTATTATTGGTGGTGTTGGTGCTGTGGTTGGCTTCTTGCCTCTTATCATGGTTATGTTTTTCCTATTGGCTTTGCTTGAAGATTGCGGATACATGGCGCGTGTTGCTGTGGTAATGGACAGATATTTACAATTTGTTGGGCTTTCGGGTAAATCCATTATCCCCATGGTCATCGGAACAGGTTGCGCCATTCCCGGCGTTATGGCCACAAGAACCATTAGGAACGAACGACAACGCCGTACCACGGCCATGCTGACTCCCTTCATGCCTTGTGGTGCAAAACTCCCTGTTATTGCACTCTTTTCCGGTGTGTTTTTTGCTGACAATGCTTGGGTTGGCACGTCCATGTATTTCTTGGGAATTGGCCTCATTATATTGGGAGCCTTGGTCGTTAAACATATTTCAGGTCATAAACACGCCAAATCTTTCTTTATTATGGAGCTTCCCGAATACCAGTTCCCTAATGTTTGGCGCGCAACCCTTTCCATGCTTTCGCGAGGTAAAGCCTTTATTATTAAGGCCGCTACTGTTATCTTGGTGTGTAATGCTCTTGTGCAAATTATGCAAACTTTTGATTGGTCTTTCAGCGTTGTGGCAGAAGGCGCAGAAGGAACAAGCATCCTTGCTTCCATTGCCGGCCCTTTTGCATGGCTTTTGCTTCCTTTGGGCTTTGGTGCATGGCAATTGGCTGCAGCCGCTATTACAGGCTTTATTGCAAAAGAAAACGTTGTCGGTACGTTAGCCGTGGTGTATGGTATCACCAACTTTATTGATACCGAAGAATTAGCTCTTGTAAGCGGTGCGACTGACGTTGCCGCTACCATGGGCTTAACTCCCGTTGCGGCTCTTGCCTATCTTATGTTTAATCTCTTTACTCCGCCGTGTTTTGCTGCCATTGGTGCTATGAATGCTGAAATGGAAAATAGAAAATGGCTCTTTTCCGGCATAGGTTTACAATTTGGCACAGCCTTTGTGGTGGCCTTCTTAGTATATCAAATAGGCACCTTTATAACACTTGGTACTGTGGGTGTTGCCTTTATCCCCGGCCTTGTAGTTACTGTATTATTGCTTGCTTTACTTGTATACTTAATTAAAAAAGGCGATGCTATAGCTAATCAAACATATAAGGTTGCTAAAGCTAACTAATTCATAGCATTCTAATTTAAAACTTTTGGGTTAGGGAACTTTTTGAAAAAAGCTCCCTAACCCAGATCCCGCCTCAAAAACTTTTTACGCGTAATTTTTATTTGCTTCGCAAACAAAAAATAGTTTAGTAACAGTAGTTTATGCAATAGAGTGCCGTGCTGATTAATCATTTATAGAGCTTTTTTATCATCCTTGTAATTTCAACCGGTGTTAAACGTGTAAGTAAGTTGCACTTACGCCTCAACTGTTTCCAAGTGGACTTGCCATAATAGGAGAAAAACCATGAATAACTTAACTCTTTGGGTTATAATTATTGCAATTTTAGGCTGTGCCATTGGTTACATTATTAGCCAAAAAAGAAAAGGTGTAAAATGCGTTGGTTGCGGTTCTGAAGCAAAATGTTCGTCTTGCCCCCCTCAGTGTCCTTTCCCTTCGGAGGAATAAATCAGCATAACAGTTTGCTGCAAAAGTTACTTTTTGAATGCCTTGTAAGGAATGCGTATACAAATACCGCTTTCGTCATATTTGTATGATAAATTGTGAAGGAAAGGCTTTTTTTCTATAGCATTCAATAGCATGGTTGCGACGGTTTCTCCCATGGCTTTGGCATCTTGCAAAACGGTTCCATGCATACTTCCTTCAGCTATGTATTGCTTAGCTTTTTTAATGGCATCGACACCTACCACAGGAATATATGTATTTCCCTTGGTGTTAAAGCCTGTCTCTTGAAGTGCTTTAATGGCACCAATGGCCATGTCGTCATTATTTGAAATAACAAAGTCCAATCGGTTGCCATCAATGGCAAGAGCTAACTTGGCGGCATTGTAGGCGCAATTGGCATCCCAATCACAGATAAGGGTGTCACCAATTTGTTGCATTTTGACGCCAAGGGCGCGCGCTCTTTGTACGCTGACCCGACTGCGCAACAAAGCTTCGGGATTATCCAAACCGCCTTGAATCATAATAAAATGATTTATACCGTCTTGGTTTCGGTCAAATTGCGGATTATTTTTCCACAAGTCAGCGATGATTTCACCTTGCATAACTCCGGCTTCCGATGCTTTGGTTCCAACATATCGACTTTTTTCGTAGTTTTTCAAAAATCTTAAGTCCGGTTCTTTATTAAAAAAAATCAACGGAATATTTTTTTTGCGTACCATGTTGATTATATTTTGGCCTGCCTTTATATCCACTAGATTTATGGCTACAGCATCAATATTTTTTTCAAGATAGGCTGCCAATTGATTGCTTTGTGTTGTTTGGTTATTGTTGGCATCAAAAATAGTCAGTTCTGTTTTGGTAGCTAAGGATTTTTCTATAAAATTTGCCACGGAATTAATATAAACATCATCCAATTTAAATATAAAAACACCGACTTGTGGCTTTTTCTCGGATTGGTCTTTATGTGTACTTGCAAAAGATTGGCCTGAAATCAATGCCATAAAAACACTTAAGAAAAGTGTCAATATTTTATTAAAAAACATAATAACTCCAATGGTTATATGGATTGGTTTTAAGGAAGTACTTATTTTTTATTTCTGAGAACCAGTCTGCACTCCCCAAGTGTATAGAATCTGATGTAATTCATTAAAATCTATTGGTTTAGTTATGTGGTCATTCATGCCGGCATTAAGGCTTTTCTCTTTATCGCCGGACATGGCATGAGCTGTCATGGCAATAATGGGAATGCTTTGAGCCAAGGGAGATGTGCTTTGGCGAATGTTTTTCGTAGCCGTTAGTCCATCCATAACAGGCATTTGAATGTCCATTAATATGAGGTCAAATGTTTCTTTTTCAAACATTTGCAAGCCTTCTTTGCCATTATTGGCCAGTGTAATTTGTACGCCCATATTTTTGAGCATTTCCAAAGCAATTTCTTGATTGATTTCATTGTCTTCCACAAGCAAAATTTTCAATTTAGGGAGTTTTTGCAAAGTGTTGGGAGTGCGTTTTTCTTCTTCTAAGTTTTTCACAAGGCCTTCTGTGGCTCTTATGGTAAAGGAAAATGTGCTGCCTTCTTGAGGAACGCTTTTAAGCCAGATTTTTCCTCCAAGAAGCAATACAAGGCTTTTGCTGATGGAAAGCCCAAGTCCTGTGCCGCCATAGGTGCGGGTGGTGCTGCCGTCAGCTTGGGCAAAGGAGTCAAAAATCTTATCTTGATCTTTTAGCGCTATGCCAATCCCCGTGTCTTTAACATCAACACGCAAGATGAGGTCATTATTCTGTTTTTCCACAAGAGTAATATTTAAGTCTACTTCACCGCTTGCAGTAAATTTAATGGCATTGGAGCATAAATTGATGCAAATTTGAGAAAACCGCAACGGGTCACTGTAAATAACATCCGGAACCTTTTCATCCACAGCAAAATTAAGCTTCAACCCCTTGGCATCGCATCTTTCTTGTAGCATATCGCGTATGGATGCCAGTATGCCGGAAATGCGAAATGTGGTATTGTTGATATCCAATTTTTCAGCTTCGATTTTTGAAAAATCCAAAATGTCGTTAATAACGCCGAGCAGTGTTTTAGCTGATATGTCTATACGTTGTAGGAAATCTTTTTGTTTGTCCTCGGGGTTTGCCAAGAGAGCAAGATGAGTCATGCCAAGTATGCCGTTCATGGGCGTGCGGATTTCATGGCTCATACAAGCCAAAAATTCACTTT
The DNA here is from genome assembly GCA_964370525.1 of uncultured Desulfovibrionaceae bacterium. Classification (GTDB taxonomy): domain Bacteria; phylum Desulfobacterota; class Desulfovibrionia; order Desulfovibrionales; family Desulfovibrionaceae; genus CAYJAD01. The sequence goes on from CAYJJP010000069.1 coordinate 7,941, forward strand.
TTGCCTTGGTTGCAGCTTCGGAGCGTTCAACCATGTCTTTGAGTTTGCTGACCATTGTTTCCAAGCTTAAGGCAAGCTTTCCAAGCTCGTCCCGCCGCTCAGTTGTAATGCTTGCGGTGTTTTTTCCGAGAGTTACAGAGTTTGCAAATTCACTGAGTTTAGCTAGTTCGCGCATAAGCGGAATGGTAATATACATTAAAAATAGCATGACAACAAAAACTGCTATGCTATTGGTGATGAAAGTGATGTTGCGTAAGCTGGTGCTTGGTGCAGACATGAAGAAAGAGTCACCCAAAGCTGCTACATAGATATCAGTTTGAGGAACATGATAATACCCCATAATGACATTTTCTTCAGCTAGTTCTATGTGCATCACTCCGGCCGGAGAGTTTTTAAGCTCTTTCATTACTTGTAGAGGATCAAACTTTATTTTTCCTTCGCTGTAAATATTTACTGCAGATTTGTCATTTAAAGCAAATACATGCACGAAAACGTCTTCATGCGAGACGCTTTGTAGGGCTGAGTCGACTATTTTCGTAATTTGCAAAGAACTGACCAATGCTCCCCCAAAACCATTGTATACAACTTCAAGAAACATGGGCACAAGAACATTGCTAATATTACTGTTGTACAAAGTCGGGCCAATATGAAAGCCGCTTTTGCGCATGGCTTCTCTGAAGGGAACGCTGTCCTCACCTTGAGTTAAGTCTTTTGCCGTTGGTTTTGTACCTAAAATAAACTCCCCAAAATCATTAACCAAATAAAAGGCATTATAATAACCGTAAGCAAGCAATATTCTGTCAAAAAGCACGTTCAAGCTAGTGCGAATAGTGCTCTTGGCCTCACAGTCTTGCTTGATGGGTGGTAATTGTATTGATTGGAGTACATTTGGAAGCGATGCGACCATGACCATGTCACGTCCTGCTTGACTAATTTGCGTAGAAATATCTTCTCCGATATTTTTTGCAATTCCCTCCATATGGCTTTCTTTGACCTTTGTGACAACGGAAGTAAAGTTATAAAAAGTAAAAATCGTAGAAACAGCAAAGGTAATTACTACTATAATTATAATAGATAGGGGAAGTTTAATTTTAAGACTTATGGCTGAATGACGTAACCAATTCATTATAATCCCTTCATGTAAAGCTAAAATGATTTACATGTCAAATAATCATCGATGATTAAAAAGTCAATTCAATTAACTGAATTTTTTAATTTTTATG
>CAYJJP010000070.1:0-9110 GCA_964370525.1 uncultured Desulfovibrionaceae bacterium
GATTAAGGCATTATCTACAACAACAAAGAAGGTCACATGCAAAAAAATATTGTAAACTGCATAGGGCAAACTCCGCTCATCCCCTTGCAACATATAAACACCAGTAATTGCGAGATTTATGTTAAATTGGAAAGCCGAAATCCCGGTGGTTCCGTTAAAGATCGCATAGCAAAAAATATGCTGGATATGGCCTTTGCCGAAGGGCTTATTCACCCCGGCGGCACTATTATTGAATCGACCAGCGGCAATACAGGCATTGCGCTAGCCATGCTTGCGGCGGCAAAAAATTTACGCTGCTGCATTGCCATGCCGGAAAGCATGAGCATTGAGCGGCAAAAAATCATGCGTGGCTATGGGGCTGAACTTATTCTCACTCCGGCCAAGGAAGGAATGCAGGGAGCAGTAGATGCAGCTGAAGAATTATTTGCCAAAACCAACAATGCCTTCATGCCCAATCAGTTTAATAATATCCATGCTGTGCAAGCGCATTACAACACCACCGGCCCGGAGATTTTGAACACGACCGAGCAGAAAATTGATGCGCTTGTTGCCGGCGTAGGCACAGGAAGCACCCTTTCCGGCTGCGGTCTTTTCTTGCGAGAACATGTACCACACTTGCGCATTGTGGCTGTTGAACCTTTTGAATCCCCACTACTTTCCGAAGGAAAAAGTGCGCCGCACGGCATCCAAGGCATTGGCGCAAACTTCATCCCGTCCATTTTGCGCCGTGATATTATTGACAGCATTTGCACGGTACGCACAGAGGACGCCCTTGCCACCGCTCGTGCATTACAAAAGAAAGAAGGTATAAGTGCCGGCATATCTTCGGGGGCAAATGTCTTTGCAGCCTTACAGCTCGCCAAACAACCGAAGATGCACGCTAAGCGCATTGTTACCTTTGTTTGTGATGGCGCCGAGCGCTATGTTTCTACTGCGCTTTTTGATTAAATTTTGCTTGCCTACGCCGGTAAAAATAGTTATTTTCTCTTTTAAAACATTTTTAGGAGTATTCCATGTCCCAAGTTCAACCTCTTGATCTAAGCCTTGATTATAAAGTTGCCGATATGTCCCAAGCTGATTTTGGCAAAAAAGAAATGCAGCTTTCGGAGCGTGAAGTTCCCGGCCTTATGCAGTGCATTGCCAAATATGGCGAAAGCAAACCACTGAAAGGTCTTAAAATCACCGGTTCATTACATATGACCATTCAAACCGCCATGCTTATCCAAACCTTGCATGCCCTTGGTGCAGACATTCGCTGGGCATCTTGCAATATTTTCTCCACTCAAGACCATGCCGCCGCTGCCATTGCCGAACTTGGCTATGCCAAGGTTTTTGCGTGGAAAGGCGAAACACTTGAAGAATATTGGTGGTGCACCGAAATGGCTCTCACTTGGCCCGATGGTTCAGGCCCCGATCTTATAGTGGATGATGGTGGCGATGTCACCCTCATGATACACAAGGGTGTTGAAGCGGAAAAAGATCCTTCCATTTTAGAAAAAAAATACGACAATAAAGAATTTCAAGTGGTCATAAGCCGTTTAGCCGCCTCATATGCCCAAGACAAGGAACGTTTCCAACGTATCGCCGGCAAAATCAAAGGCGTGTCGGAAGAAACCACCACCGGCGTACATCGCCTATATCAATTGTCAGAAGAAGGAAAACTTCTCTTCCCGGCTATTAATGTTAATGACGCCGTGACAAAATCCAAGTTCGACAATCTTTACGGTTGCCGTGAATCCCTAGCCGATGGCATTAAACGTGCGACTGACATTATGATTGCCGGTAAAGTTGTGGTTGTGGCAGGCTATGGCGATGTGGGCAAGGGTTGCGCTCATTCCATGCGTAGCTATGGCGCGCGTGTTTTGGTTACGGAAATTGACCCCATTTGCGCCTTGCAAGCTGCCATGGAAGGCTTTGAAGTAACCACCATGGAAGCGGCCTTGGCTGAGGGCGATATCTATGTCACTTGCACCGGCAACTACCATGTTATTACCGCTGCACACATGGAAGGTATGAAGGATGAAGCCATTATCTGCAATATCGGCCACTTTGACAATGAAATAGAAATGAGCTACTTAGAGGACACCGACGGCATTACTTGCCTCAATATCAAACCCCAAGTGGACAAATGGACATTGAAAAGCGGACGCAGCGTTATCGTGCTGGCTGAAGGTCGTCTAGTAAACCTTGGTTGCGCCACAGGACATCCAAGCTTTGTTATGTCCAATAGCTTTACCAACCAAGTTTTGGCACAAATTCGCCTAGCCACCGATCCAAATATGGAAAATAAAGTATACATTCTCCCCAAGGAATTGGACGAAGAAGTGGCTCGCTTGCACCTTGATCGCCTTGGCGTTAAACTTACAACTTTAACACAAGAACAAGCCGACTATATTGGCGTAAAAGTTACCGGCCCCTATAAGGCTGAGCACTATCGCTACTAAGACACTAGAATAAAAAACATTTGAGGGAAAGCATTTTTAATGTTTTCCCTTTTTTCATTTTAGAAAAAAACTTGCTTTTTTTTAGAAAAGTTCTAAACTTTTCTGAACATTATTTTACTACAAAATTTTTTTTAAACAAAAGAGCACTCTTCATAGAAAAATAAATTTTATCTATATTTGTACAATTCAATATAAACAAATATTTTATTTTCGAAAATTTATGAAGATGCGCTTATGCGCACCATTTGGAGGAAGGCACTATGTTTCCCTTACGTTATATTCACGCCGCTGACTTGCATCTCGACGCTACTTTTCGTGGCTTGCGTCATAAAAGTAGCAATGTGCATTCGGATTTACATCATATTGTGCAAAAATCAACCTTCACTGCGCTTGAAAGATTGGTTGCTCTTTGCCAACGTGAAAAGCCGGATTTTCTAGTCATTGCCGGTGATATTTATGATGAAGAAGATCAAAGCATCAAATCACACCTTGCACTGCGCGATGCTTGCCTCCAACTCCAAAAAATGAACCTTCCTATTTTTATGGTGCATGGTAATCACGACCCGATAACCTCACGCCTAAAAAGCATACAGTGGCCGGAAAACACATATGTTTTTGGTGCTGAGCCTGAGGTTAAAAGTGTAAAAAGTATCGTCGATGACAACGTCATTGCCCTAGTACACGGCATAAGCCATGCAAGCAACAAAGAATCTCGTAATATTGTATCGTCTTTTTCACGCCTTAAAAACGAGCATATACATACATTTCAGCTTGGACTAGCGCATTGCGCTCTTGATTGCGTTCCGCCTGCCGATCGCTATGCGCCCTGCTCCCTTGCGGATATGAAAAACACCGAATTGGATGCTTTTGCCCTTGGCCATGTACACGAAAGGCGCCTTGTGAATGAAAATCCATTTGTATTATATGCCGGAAATACACAAGGTCTGCACATCAATGAAGAAGGCGAGCGTGGTTGCTATCTTGTGGAAGCAACACCGCAAGGCCAAGGAAAGCCGTTTGCCATCACAAGCACTTTTCATTGCCTTGGGCCTGTGATTTGGAAGAAGATGATTATCAATGCGGACGCCATACATCAAGCCCACGAACTTGAAGAGCGCATTACACAAAGGCTTGACGAACTTACAGCCCGGACTTCCATACAGTGCCAAGCTTTAATTGTACGCATCATTTTGACCGGACGCACTGATCTTGACGGCGAACTCCGCTATAAAGACTTTTGTGCGGATCTTATGGATCGCATTCAAAACACACTCAAAGGGCAGCCGTTAGTGTGGATAAAAGATATGCTTGTGGAAACATTGCCAAGCATCAACATTAGCGAACTTTCAGAACGTGATGACTTGCTCGGCGAAACCATGCGCCTTGGGCAGCACTTTCAAAGCGATAATGATTTAGCCCTTAACTTTGTACACGAAGCAGTGGGGCCGCTTTATGATTATACAAGGGCAAAGCAACATTTGACAAAACTTACGCAAGATGATGCCCATACATTATTAGAAAATGCCAAACGCCTTTGTGCAGACACCATGGAGAACCGCTAATGTATATCCAATCTTTTCACATAGATAATTTTGGAATTTTTTCACACATTGACGTACAAGAACTTCCCGAAGGGCTTGTTGTCTTTTTAGGCAGAAATGAGGCCGGAAAATCTACCTGCTTAGAGTTTTTCCGAACCATGCTGACCGGTTTTCCGCAACTACGCAAGAACGACATTGTGAACCGCAACTTCGCCACAGTGCGCCCGGGGAAAAGCGGAGGGGCGGGCGGCTCCATTAGCCTGCAACTCCAAGACCGCGGACTTGTGCAAGTGACACGCAGACCCGGAAAAGGCAGCGACAGTCTCATGCTCACCGACCAAAGCGGTAATATTTTAGATAATATGCTTATGGAAAACATATTAGCCGGAGTCAACCGCGATATGTATCGCAATGTGTTTGGCTTTTCCTTGTCGGAGTTGCAAGTTTTTGAAAGCTTACATGATGATAAAGTGCGCCATGCGCTTTATGGGGCAAGCTTTGGCATGAATATGCGCTCACCCGGCGAAATATTGAAAGAACTTGATACAAAAATGGAAAAGCTTTTTAAGCTCAAGGGAAGCACACCCTTTATCAATGTTACACTCAAGAGCTTAGAAGAAATACAAAAAGAAATTGCCTTTATAAAAAATGAATGCGCAAAATATGACAGCTTAAGCGAAAATCGCAGTACACTTGAAAACGAACTTCAGCAACTTCGCATTGCGAAAGTAAAATACGAGCAAGAAAGACGTACAGCCGAACGTCAGCTTGGAGTGTGGAAGCAATGGGACGAATGGCGCAATATTGAAATGCGCTTGGCAAAGCTTGAAGATGTATCCACTTCATTCCCCGAGGACGGAGTTGGACGCCTTGAACGTGCGCAGCTTGTTTTACAGCAAGCCATGCGCCGCAACGAAACAGAGGAAGATCGCCACGAAAAGCTTTTGGAGAGACTCAAAGAAGTAGACCCCATAATAAACCAAGTTCTTTTGGAAAACCGCACAACCTTACAAAGTCTTAGCGAACAAAAAACAGCTTTTCGCCAAGCTCAAGAAGGCCTTGTACTCAATATTGCAAACTTGCAGAGAACCCAAAAGCAATTGGACGCACACCTTAAAGACATTGGGCCGGGGTGGACGTGTGAAGCCATCCACAGTATTGATCGTTCATTATTAATGCGCAATGAACTGGAGCAAAAATCCCACGACATTCAAGCGACAGAGCAAGCACGCATTGCCGCCACCTTGCATTTGGAAAAAGCCAATGCCGGCGTAGTTGCTGCAAGGAACACTTTGGAGCTAGCACAAAAAGCCTTGGAGGAACTCCCCAAAACGCAAGCCGTTGCCAATGAAGAAGAACGTGAAAACTTGCGTCGCTATTCGGCGCTTTTAGAAAGCACAAGCAACAGCTTACAAGAAAAAGAAGCGACACTGCTGCCTGTTAAAAAGACTTTGCAGCGTTCATTGATTCCCTTGGCCTTACGAGCTGATAACCATACTGACAAGCAAAGCATTAAAGCTGTTTTGCCGACCCTTGAAAATTTAAAATTTTGCCAAGAGGAAGCGCTTGCATTTGCAGGTAAAGCCCAAGAAGCACGCAAATATTGTGTTGACGCTGAGCAGCAACTGGCGCAAGCTCAAGAAAATGAAGATATTGCACGTTTGCGCTATGAACGCTTGAAAAAACACATACAAAGCAGCGGCGTAACTTCGCGAGAACATATTGACGAACGAGCTAAAGCCATTCGTGCTTTGCGTCATCTCTATACGACTTTTTGCTTGGAAAAGGATCGCCTTAACGAAATAACCGAACGCCTCAACTCAAGTATTGCACCAAAGCCCGTGAAAAGCATTCTTCTCATGATTATTGGTGTTATCATTATTTTGTGCGGCTTGACTGCACTAGCTTTGCCCATCTATCTTGATATTCATGAAATAGTGATAACTCCCAAGCATATTTTACCATTATCCCAATGGTCAAGCTACCTTATGGTGCTTACGGGTGCAGCGTTTTTAAGTGGTGGACTGCCTCGCTCCGGCGCTGAATGCAAGCGCTATGAACATGAAATGCAGGAACTTGCCGATCGAGGCAATGCCATTCGCCTTGAACTACTGGATATGGAAGGTAAAATTCAAGAATTTTGCGTAAAAGCAGAAGTCACCTCCGCTGATCCCATTACCCTTGATGCCGTAGAAATTTTACTTGAGCGTGAACGCGAACAATGCGCCACCCAAGAGCGCATGCAAATTGACCTTGGCGACCTAGAGGCTGAATTTATTGAACTTACACGAAAAACAAAATTGAAACGCCAAGAATTACAAGATGCTCAGGGTCAAGAACAACAAGCCCTTTTAAGATGGCACGACTGCTTGCGCACTCAAAATGTTGAAGCCATACCCTCTCCGGACGCCGCAAATACATTTTTTGCAAGGGTTGAAGCGGCTCTTATGGCACAAGCCACAGCGCAAGACTTGGAGGAAGAAGTACAACAACTCACAAAAAACATACAAGAATATAAAGACAAAATTTATAGTATTCCTGCCATAAAGGACATACTAACCCCAATACAAGTATCACAGGAAGGCGATAACCAAACAATTGAATCCTCTCAACTCTTGCTTACGCCCGTCCAAATTGACATTGGCGAACAAGATATATTGCAAGCTGTGCAAAAGGTGCTGGAGCTATGCCGTGAAGCTGATGAAGCTCTTGCCGTACAACTCAAAGCGTCCTCAGCCGTGGAAAATGCTCAATATAATGTGGAACTTGCAGAAAACAACTTACTAGAAATGGCGCAAAGCTCTCAACTTGCAGAGGAACAATGGAAACAAGCGCAAAGCGCGTGGGCACTACGTCTGCAAAAAATGGGCTTGAACATGGATATTTCGCCAAGCCTTATTCATACTGTTTTAGAATGCATGGAAAAATGCCTTACCGTAGAAGCCGATATTGTACGCTTGAGAGAAGAAAAAGAGCGTATGTTGCGCCAATGCGAACTCTTTGTCGAGCCAATCAAAAATATATTAAAGTTATTAGCAAAACAATTACCCGACGTTAACTCGAACACCATGCTTCCTTATCAAGAAAATTGGGTACAAAGCCTTGACGATCTACTCATAGATTTGCACGCCACAAACGAAGCCGAAAGCATAAAAAAACAGCTGCAAGAGCAAGTAGCCAGCCACGAAGAAGAAGTTGAAGAAACACAAAGAGCGCTGGTGGATGCCAATAATAATATTTATCATCTCTATAGCATGGGAAAAACAGACAATGATGAAGATTTTATTCGCTTAGCGCAATTACATGAACAAAAAAGAGAACTTGGGCGCCGCAAAGAAGACCTTGAGGACGCATTGCGCCTTGCCGCCGGAGAAGAAGAACTAGAAGCTTTCTTGCTGTCCTTCGTAAATTATGAAAAGCATGACTGCGAACATTTAGTACAAGAAAACGAGCGTTTGCTACAAGAATTACAAGTAGAAGAACAAGAAAAAATGCAATCCTTTGCCACATTGGAGGCAAAATTACACGGATTGTCGCATTCAGACACTCTTGCTTCCCTGCGCCAAGAAGAAAGCGACTTGCAAGAAAGCTTGGCTCAAGCAAGCCAAGAATGGGCGCAGTATGCCGTGGCAAAACAATTACTTCTGCAAGCAAAACAGCATTTTGAAAAAGAGCGCCAACCGCAAGTCATTCGCCTTGCTTCGAAAATTTTTGCAGGCATTACCAACGAAAAGTGGAAAGGACTTTCTGCCTCTCTGGAAGACAACAGCCTCAAAGTAATTTCTGCTGCCGGCGAGCCTTTGTCGCCACACATCCTAAGCCGCGGCACCCAAGAGCAGCTCTATCTTTCATTGCGCCTTGCCTACATTCGCAATCACGCAAACCATGCCACAGCTTTACCGGTCATTATGGACGATGTATTTGTTAACTTTGACCCGGAACGAGCTGAGCGCACAGCAACTGCTCTTTTGGATTTATCGCAATCCGGCAAACGACATCAAATCCTTTTCTTTACCTGTCATCCGCATATGGCTGATATGCTACAGAAAAACTATCCTGATAGTAAAAGATTTATTGTAGAAAACCAAAACATAAGAGAGGATGCGTAAATAATGTATAAATATAGGACTATACCGTGCCCATAAGCAACGAACTCAAAGGCCACCTTGTGGCCTTTGCAACGGTTTTCGTATGGGGCTTAACCTTTGTATCCACCAAGGTCTTGCTCAACGATTTTACCCCCGTAGAAGTACTTTTTTTCCGTTTTATCCTTGGTTATGTGGCGCTGGTGATTTTTTATCCCACCCTGCTCCCCATAAAAAGCTTCAAACAAGAATTGTTATTTATGGGAGCCGGTCTTTGCGGCGTAACACTTTACTTTCTTTTAGAAAACATTGCGCTCAACTATACGCTTGCTTCAAATGTCGGCGTAATTGTGGCCATTGCGCCTTTTTGCACAGCTCTTTTGGCGCAAGTGCTTCTAAAAGGCTATGCCAAGGAGACATTACGCTGGACTTTCTTTCTTGGCTTCATAGTAGCCATTAGCGGCATCGGCCTAATATTTTTTAACGGTGCGGTAAAATTAAAAATCAATCCCATTGGGGATATCCTTGCCGCCGGTGCTGCACTAACATGGGCATTCTACTCAATTTTCATGCGCATGATTGGGGAATTACAGATAAATATGGCTATCTGTACCCGCAGAGTTTTCTTTTACGGCATTGTGTTTATGCTACCGGCTATTTGGTGGCAAGGCGTGAATTTCAACTGGGAAATCATTTCTAAACCGATAAATCTGTTCAACTTTATCTTTCTTTCTGTGGTTGCTTCCTCCCTGTGTTTTGCCACATGGAGCTGGGCTGTAAAGGTGCTTGGCGCGGTCAAGGCCAGTGCGTATATTTACGTTGTTCCCGTGGTCACTGTCTTGGCGGCTGCTGTTATTTTACGAGAAAATATTACGTTTTTAGCCGGCATTGGCACTGCCCTAACCTTAGTTGGGCTTATTATTTCTGAAATTAAAGGGCGTAACGACAATTAAGAGCCGTTTAACGCCAAAGCGCGCTTTTAAGAGTTTGATATTACAAATGTCAAGCGAAACTGCTATAAGGATATATTATGAGTGCAT
>CAYJJP010000071.1:0-9020 GCA_964370525.1 uncultured Desulfovibrionaceae bacterium
GCCCGTTGGGTCGGCCTTTCCAAAAAACTTTCACGTGAATTTTTCTTACGAAAAACTCTTTTGAATATCTTATATTACAAAGCGTTACTAAAAACGTAATTTGTTTCACCTTATTTTCAACTTGTTGAAAATAAGGTGCGATAGGGTTTCCAAAGGGGATTATCCCCTTTTGTGAGGTGGAGGGGCGGAGTCCTTCACCTGGAGTGGGCGTGCCTTTCTTAAAAATGCATGAAAATGCGTTTTTCAGCGTCGACTAAATAATATGTCATAAAATTATTGAGATGAAACGGAAATAATACGATCAAGGACAGCATCAACTGCGAATTCGACAGCTTGCATACGAATCTGCTCACGGTTTCCGCTCAGTTGCAATAACTCAGAACTCTGAACACCATTCACACAGAAACCGACCCACACCGTGCCCACGGGCTTTTCTTCGCTACCACCATCAGGCCCGGCTATGCCAGAAATGCTGATACCCACATCTACTGTAAACTTCTCGCATAAACCACACGCCATGGCTTCTACACATTTGGCTGAAACAGCGCCATCGTGCAAAAGTATTAGGGGCGAAACATTGAGCTGCGCCACTTTTACCGCATTGGCATATGCCACAATACCACCGGAAAACCATGCGGAAGCGCCTGCAACAGAAGTCATACATGCTCCAAGCAAGCCTCCCGTACAGGATTCTGCCGTGGCACACAGCCAATTTTTTTGAACTAAATGCTGTCCAAGTGATATGAGTTTATCTTCCAAGGTATGAGTAATAAGTCTGAGTTCGGACACAAAAACCTCTCAATGCGTTGAAAAAGCGCCCTTCGCAAAAAGCTTCGCCTTCCTTGCAGCTGACACTTTTTGAACGCACTGTTTGTGTAATACGTTGAAAAAGTACCATCTACTGCGTCAAAACTTCAAACACAGTTCGCTTATGGCACGCCCTTCGTTTGAAGTTTTCCTTACAGCTAATTGTTAAATTACACAGCGCTAGACCCTACTCATGCGTATCGTCAATTTCATTATCAGCATATTTTTCAGCAATATCAATAAATTCTTGTTCAAGCGTAACAAAAGCATCAACTACGTCAGGGTCAAATTGTGTAGCCCGTCCTTCCAACATAATTGATTTAGCTTTTTCATGGGACATTGGTGGCTTATACACTCGACGGCTGGTGAGAGCATCGTACACATCGGCTACACTCATCAATCGTGCGCAAAGCGGTATGGCATCGCCGGCCAATCCTTCCGGATATCCCTTTCCGTCCCAACGCTCATGGTGACTGTACGCTACCATGCGAGCGGTTCGCAAAAAAGAATCGGAGCCTAATTTAGAATCCGTTGAAGAAAGTACAGTTTTGCCACGCACCGTATGCACCTTCATGATTTCAAATTCTTCTTCGGTAAGTCGTCCGGGCTTTTGCAAAATAGAGTCAGGAATACATACCTTGCCAACATCGTGAAGCGGTGCCGATAAGTATAGCATTTCAATGGTTTTTGCATCTAATTGATCGGCAAACTTTTCGTTTTTTGCCATTTCTTCCGCTAGCAATTTTACAAATTTTTGTGTTCGCCTAATATGCAAACCTGTTTCCGGGTCACGCCATTCCGCAAGGCTAGCCATGGATTCAATGGTTGCTTCTTGAGTTAAATACAATTCCTTTGTACGCTCACGCACCAATTCATCCAATCTATCACGGTGCTTTTTAAGTTCCAATTGATTGTTGACGCGTGTTTGAACAAGTGTTGCCGTAAAGGGTTTTGAAACATAGTCAACTCCGCCCATGCTCAAACCGCGAGATTCCTCTTTTTCATTATTCTGAGCAGTAATAAAAAGAACGGGAATATTCGTCGTCAACTCATTTTCTTTTAGGGCTTGACACACCTGATAACCATCCATTCCGGGCATAACTACGTCAAGCAAAATGATATCCGGCTGAGGATCTGCATGTGCAAGGCGTAAAGCATCCTTACCGTTACGAGCAAACATGATGGTATATTTATCCTTCAGAAGTTCACCAAGAATGCGTATATTTTCAGGGGCATCATCGACAATAAGGATTTTACTTCTGTTTTCAGGGGCAACTTTTGCCAATAAGTCCATATAAACTCCTTTTTAGCTATGAACAAATTCCTTCTTTACAGGTAGGCATTGTATGCCTTCTGTCAAGAGTGTTGGCGCTTATCTACAATCAAACAGTTTTAATGTTTGATTTATAATTACATAAGCATATCGTCTTAAGAGATCGTACTTGTGTGTTCTATCTTCCACGAATAGCACGCACTATAGATTCCGGCATGTGCTTGGCAAATTTTTCAAGGAGCGCGCTTTGGGCGACAACCATACTGCCAAAATTCGCGCCGGCAGCAGATTTTTCGGAAAAAGAGCCACTCGCCAAGGCTTCACTGTTGCTGTTTTGCAAAACCCACCGGGCATCAATGACTACTTGCCCTCCAATCTGACCGTCAAAACGCTGTAAGAAAACAAAGAGCTTACTTGCATTATCATTATCGCTATTGACCGGGACGAGCAGAATATTTTGCTTAAGAAGCTCGTCCAAGAGCACGGCAGAGAGGGTGCGTGATATACCGTCATCTAAATCTTCCGCCCAAGAATTAAATTCGGAAATATCTACTCTTACGCCGTCGCTTTGACGATTTACTATGGCTGCTCGCTCAAGATAAGCCGGAATAACTACTTCTTGCAGCACGATCTTGGGCATTTTTCGTTTATTTTTTGCTAAATAACTGTGGGTAGGCGAAAGGGTTTTACTTTCAAGAAGGTAAAAAGACGTAGGTTCACTGCGCCCACAAGCAGTCATAAAAAAAAGACTACTGATAACTATGCATATTTTGCAACACATATTTATGCCATACCACAAACTTATGCTGTTATTTTTGCTTTGTAATTTATATGGTGCGGACATTATCGGCCTCCTTTTCCTCGCAAGAGAGATTCTGGTTTTTGTTCAAGTAATCTGGCAAGTTCTCGAAACGAGCGTGCCATTTTCGAAAATTCCAACAAAGTCGCATGAACTTCTTGGATCGTTTTTGAATTGGGTGAAATGATTTTATTAACGCTCGAAATAGTGTCATTGGTGGTTCCAATGGTTTTTTGAAGCTCCGTCGCAACCGCCGCAAAGCTTGTCATGGCCAATTGAAAAGCGGCTACCGCCTCAGGAAGTTGCTTATCAATGGTGGAGCTTGTGTCACCAAGAGAGTTCATGGTTCGCTGAAAATCATTGCGTAATGTTTTGGCATTCAAAGTAAGCTCTGCTGTATTTTCAAGAGTAATGCGTAATGCTTTTAACGCATTATGCAAGTCTTCACTTGTTGTTAACTTGGCTAAACCGTCCAGAGCAGCGTTCAATGAATAGGACATACTCTCCAGCGGCAACTGCGAAATGGTGCGCTGCAACTCATCAAAAGTGGACGGGACGGTGGGGATTTCTCGAGAATGATCCGCCGAATGATAGCGAGCAGGCGTTGCCGGAAGAAAATCAAGATCCACTTCATACTGACCGGTAACAAAACTACGCATGTGTAAACGAGCGCGCAAGCCACGTTGAATCATACGCTGCATAAGCATGGCACGCGATTTTTCAGAAATATCACTATTGCTTTCTTCAAACACAAAACTATTGGCGCTTATGGAGATGTGCACTGGAATAGTAATGGCTTCATCACGAGGATTGGCTACCAATTGAATTTTAGTGACCGCACCCAGCGGGACACCACGAAAAACCACCGGCGCCCCCAAGGACAAACCGCTCACCGAACCATCAAAATACAAAACATAATCTTCTTGCTCACTAAAAATATCTCTACCACCAAGGGTCACAAGACAAACAACCAAAAAAATTAATGCTCCAAGAACAAAGCCACCTATCCGAGCTTTCTTGCTTTTTTTTTGCATAGTCTATCCTAAAAAACACGCGCGTGCATGAATACAGTCTATCGAATGAACATTCTTCAAAAATCTACAGCGTTGCATAAAAAAATCACACTTTAAACTCATGTTCTCCCCGCGTTAAAAAATTCAATACAACGTCAGGTGTATTGGAGTTATGTAAAAGTTCCGTGGGATTACCAAGACTTGCCATGGTTTGCGTTTTTGCATCCAAATAAATAGCTGTATCGCCTATGGCAAATAAAGAGGCAAGTTCATGTGTTACAACAACAAAAGTTTTTTTCAAGCTATCACGCAACTCCAAAATAAGGTCATCAAGCGTGCGTGCACTTACAGGATCAAGCCCGGCTGATGGCTCATCCAAAAAAATAACTTCCGGATCAAGCGCCAAAGCTCTGGCAAGCCCGGCACGTTTACGCATACCACCGCTGATTTCCGATGGATAATAATCACCATAACCAGCAAGACCTGCGAGGGCTAATTTTAATTCAGCTTGCTCGCGTATTTCGTCTTCATGTAAATGCGTATAATGCTCAAGCGGCAAAGCCACATTTTCAGCTAAAGTCATGGAGCTCCAAAGCGCTCCGCCCTGATACAGCACGCCGGCACAGCGCATGACTTCTTGGCGAAACTCTTCTTCTCCAGGCCAAAAATACATATCATCATATTGCACGGAACCAAGATTAGGCTCTTTCAAGCCCATAAGCACCCGCAAGAGCGTACTTTTTCCGCATCCGCTCCCACCCATGATAATGAAAATTTCACCTTCATGCACATCAAAATTTATATCTCGCATGAGAATACGGTCTTTGTAACCCACTTCCAATTCGCGTACAGAAATAATACTTTTGGCTGGCATTTTTAGACCTGCAACACGTGGCAAATAATTGTAATCACAGCAGTTGCAACAATAATTCCCACTATTGACGTCACCACGGCAGCCGTGGTTGCCTGCCCAACAGCAGCAGCGCTACGCCCACAGCGTATACCTTGATAACATCCGGCAATGGCAATGATTGCTCCAAAAGTCGTACCATAAATAAGCCCGATAACTAGCTGTTTAAAGGAAACAAATTGAATAGTTGCGTTTATATATTCTTGAGTGCTTAACTCAAGCATAAACACGCCTACCAAATACCCACCAAAAACGCCCATTAAATCAGCATATAACGTGAGCAAAGGCGCCATAAATATCAGCGCAAACATGCGCGGTAACACTAAAAACTCAACGGCGGATATGCCAAAAGTTTTGAGCGCATCAACTTCTTCATTTACTTGCATAGTGCCTATGAGCGCCGCGTAAGCTGCACCGATACGCCCACTCATAATGATACCAACCATTACCGCACCCATCACCCGCAACATACCAATGCCCACCAATGGCGCCACAAAACTTTCGGCACCAAATTGCGTCAGTTGAATGGCTCCCACAAAGGCTAAAATAAGACCAAAAAGTATATTTATGAGGGCAATAATAGGAAGAGACTTTATGCCGCACTCTTCTACGGCATCCCAAAAGTCTACAGTTCGAAGGTCAGCTTTACCTTGAAAAAAACGTATAACACCAAGACAAATCTCCCCAAAGAAATCAAGAAAATTTCCGAAGCTATCGGGGATGGATTCAAGGTAGGCGTTAAATCTGCTCAAAAATCTTGTCTTAGTTGATTTTGGGCGAACATCTTCGTTGGCATGAACTTTGAAGCTCATATTCATAAGCTTTAATAACCCTTCGGGCATGTCTGAATCATCTAGCTCAACATTATAATCTTTGGCATGACGCACAAGCCGAATCACCAGCGCCAACAGTGAACTATCCCAAACCTCAAGACCTTGTGCATACAAAACAACGCGCTTCACATGCGGCTCTTGCATATTTTGAAGAAGTACATCTACTTGGGGTGGAGTGTGTGCAATATTCCAACTACCGGAAAAATAAACATTAAGCTGCTGGCTTGCTTTTTCTACGGTTATTTGCGCACTACTATGCAGATTGAGCATTGATACTGACACCCTCTCAAAGACCAATTTTAATGAATAAGTTTTTACAGCGTAACAATCTGCTCGCACCATGCCTCATCTCAAGGAAGATGGCAACAATTTAAATGTTATAATTTCATAAAGGGCATAAAAACAGCATTCTTTATACTAACTGTCCTTTTTAAGAAAATTATGCAACGTAGTATAAAGTAAGTTCGGGTCAATGGGCTTTGTTAGGTGGTCATCCATACCGTGAGCAAGGCTTTTCTCTTTATCTCCGCTCATGGCATGAGCAGACATGGCAATAATTGGTAGCGTAGCAAACTTTTGCTGTTCGCGAATTTTTTGTGAAGCCGTTAACCCGTCCATCACCGGCATTTGAATATCCATGAGCACTAAATCATATTGTGTTTTTTCAATCATTTCCAAGGCTTCCTGCCCATCATTTGCTAAATCCACTGTATAACCGCCCTTTTGTAAAAGCTCTTCTGCGATTATCTGATTTATTTCATTATCTTCCACAAGCAATATATGTCCATCCCCCTTGGGTATTTCGTGTACTGCTTCTTGATTATTTAAAGAATCAGCCATCTGTTGCTTAGGACTAACGGCAAAAACAGCCGAGCAATAAAACGTACTGCCTTGTCCTTTAACGCTTTCCACCCAAATATCACCATGCATCATTTGTGCTATACTTCGTGAGATGGCAAGGCCAAGACCTGTGCCACCATATTCCCGTGATACGGAGCTGTCTGCTTGTGAAAATGCAGAAAAGAGCTTACCCATTTGTTCCTGAGTGAGTCCAATTCCTGTATCTTGCACTGCAAAAAGACAATGCATTTCATCTTTAACTTGATCTGCTTCAACAATATTTAAAGTTACAGTACCTTCGGAGGTAAATTTAATGGCATTACTCACTAAATTATACAAAACTTGCTTCAAACGCAAGGAATCTCCAAGCAAGACCACGTTGGGATGCACTCCCTTTTCGATGAAAAACTTAATACCTTTTTTAGCGCTAAGCGGCTCATACAGTTCATAAATTTCTGTGCATAACTCACGGAAGGTAAATGGAGCCGTCTCCATTTCCAATTTTCTTGCTTCAATTTTGGAAAAGTCCAAAATATCATTGATAATGCGCATGAGATTATTGGCAGACAAGAGTGTTTTTTGTACATAATACTGCTGATTTGTCTGCAAATTAGTATGTTCTAACAAATGCAGAAGACCGAGAATACCGTTCATGGGGGTACGGATTTCATGGCTCATATTGGCCAAAAATTCACCCTTGGCCTGCGCACTTTGTTCGGCCAGTTCCTTGGCTTCACGCAATTTATCTTCTTTTTCGGCTATTTGTGCAAGCATAAACTTATGCTCTCTTAAATCACGAAGATAGGCAATAACGCATCTTTTCCCCCGATAAGTTTGTGCATAAACCTTTACTTCCACAGGAACTTCTTCTTGCGTAACGGGATTAAGCCCAACAAATTCCAATTGCGCATCATTACCGCTAAGACCTTCAAACAGTTTTTTCTGCACAATTTCTACGGAAACATCCCCATTGGGCTGAGTTAATGGAAGAGTTTTTTCAAAATTGCGTAAATACTCATCCTTATCATCAAAGCCAAAAAGCTTAAAACACGCTGAATTACAATAGACAAGCTGCCCATGTTCGTCCCAAAAGTGTACGCCTACTGGTGAGGTATCAAGAATGGCTTGATTACGCTTTTCAACTTCTTCCGCCAAGGCTTGAGAAGCTTTAAGCTCTCGTAAATCATGAACATAAGCAAGCATAATCGTTTCATCTTTATAAGTGCTACGCTCTAAGGTGACAGAGCTTGGGATAAGCACACCATTGCGGTCACAATGCACCCATTCAAAGGAACAACGTTCTTCGTCAATACACTTCTTAAACAAATTATATGATAGGGTTTTACTTTCAGAACCATCGGGCTGTGTTGGGGGCGACAGATTATCGAAATTAGCAACAACATCATGTTTTTGTTCATAACCAAATAAATGTATAGCACCAAGATTACAATCAATTACTGAAAAATCTTTATCAAAAATAAAGGCAGCTAAAGGCATACCATCTAGCATAAGCCTAATGCGCTCTTCTGCCTGCTCCGTTTCACGTTGCTTGGCTAACAACTCTCGCAAATCATACACATACTCAGCCACAAATTCCGCATTATCATAAGTAAAACGGCGTAAAATAACATGCGTGTGGATATATTCACCCTCACAGTCTATCCAAAGCCAATCAACTTCTCTACGTCCTGATTCAAAAGTTTTTTTGATTTCACGCAAACTATAGGTTAAGGATTCTTCGCCATTTTCTTGAAATGCAGGCATAAATTTGGAAGGATTTTCTCGGTAATCCCGAACGCTTTGCATACCAAAGAGCGACAAAAAACTGGCATTACAATCGACAACCTTGCCTTTTTCGTTCCACAAGCACACTGCTGTCGGAGAAGCGTTGAGTATAGTCTTAATATTTTGGTCAGTGGTATACTTATATTCACTGGCCGTGGCATTGTGCATAAAGCCCACCAAAATACTCATATCTTCAAATTTTAATGTGATAATGGTATATTCTACAGACTTTTCCCCTAATTTATTTCTTGATGCATCCTTGAGCCACGGCAAAGAGTGTGTCCAATAGAAACGAATATAATTATCATTTTGTGCTGCAGTTAAAAAAGCGTTTTTTGCCTCCCCTGAAGTTCTTCCATCTGGCTGAAAGGCAGGACTAAAGGTCGCAAAATTTGCTTGCATTTCTTCTTCGGATTGCACGCGAAAAATGTCCAAAAAACTCTTGGAACAATAAAGAATTTTCCCGGATAAATTCCAACAACATATGGGGCTTTTGTGATTATTGAAGGTGTGTTGCAAAAATGCTCTGGCTAAACTATCTCTGTCCATTGTAGTAACATGCATAAGAAAGACCTAATAAATTAAGAGAATACAAAAAAAAAGAGTAACCACTCTCGCTGACTTGAATCACGCAATACCACTTTTTTTTATACTTAGCAACGTTTTTTATATATAATGTTAAAATTTAAAATACACAAATTTGATGATACAAATAAAAAAAACTTGACGTGCGCCAAAACTTGGACTATAAGTTCTTCTG
>CAYJJP010000072.1:0-8938 GCA_964370525.1 uncultured Desulfovibrionaceae bacterium
GCTCAGGCAGAGGTCTTTTTTTTATTTGTTTAAGAGCAAATTCTCATCTAAGCTGAGATTACACTCCGCCTAAGTAAACATCACGAATTGTAGGATTGTTAAGCAAGCTCTGCGCCGCATCTTCCATGGCCACATTACCAACATCAAGCACATAACCTCTGGTTGCAAGCTTCAAAGCCGCACGAGCATTTTGCTCAACAAGCACAATAGTCAACCCCTTGGAGTTGATGCTGCGCACAGTATCAAAAATTGAAGCCACCAGCAAAGGAGCAAGCCCAAGGGATGGTTCGTCCAACAACAATAGACGAGGCTGTCCCATAAGCGCACGACCAATGGCTAGCATCTGCTGCTCTCCGCCGGACAATGTACCCGAAAGTTGATGCTGTCTTTCTTCAAGGCGTGGGAAAAGCTCAAATATCCACTGCAGTGTTTTATTAGTCAAGGCACTGTCTTTAATTGTAAAAGCACCAAGCTTCAAGTTGTCAAGCACGCTCATGGTGCTAAAAACACGCCGTCCTTCAGGCGATTGAGTTATCCCCTGATGCACTATATCATAGCTTGGCATGGTGTGAATTGGTTTGCCTTGAAACAAAATCTCACCACGCGTTACTTTTTGTAAACCACTGATAGTTTGTAGTGTTGTGGTTTTTCCGGCACCATTGGAACCCAAAATGGTTACAATTTCACCCTCTTCCACAACAATATTTATGCCGTGCAAAACTTCCACGGGGCCATAACTTACATGCACATTTTTTAATTCTAAAAAAGCCATAGCTTAGCCCTCATCTTCATCCACACCGAGATAGGCCTCGATGACGGCTTTATTATTACGCACATTTTCTGGAGTATCATCGGCGATGACAGCACCATTTTCTAGTACAACCAAACGGTGACAAAGCTGCATAACCAAACGCATATCGTGTTCAATAAGCAAAACACTAATGTCACGCTTACGAATGCGATAAATAAGCGCCATAAGGTCGCCTGTTTCTTGTTCGTTCATGCCACCGGCCGGTTCATCCAAGATCAGTAGTTCCGGATCCGATGCCAATGCGCGCGCAATTTCAAGCAAGCGTTGATTGCCATAGGATAACGAGCCTGCAGCTTCTTGATATTTATTATCAAGACCAACAAAAGCAAGCTCTTGCATACAACGGTCAAGAGCTGCTCGCTCCTCACGTCTTTGGCTTGGCAAGCGCAACATAGAAGAAACCACGCCGGCTGACATGCGGCAATGATGGCCTGCAAGTACATTTTCCACCACCAACATGGTGGGAAATAGGCGAATACTTTGGAAAGTACGCGCTATGCCCATTTTCACCAATTTGTAGGGAGGTACACCGGTAATGCGTGTATTTTTGAAATAAATATCGCCTTTTTCCGGTGTATAGTTGCCTGTTATGCAGTTAAAAACCGTCGTTTTACCAGCTCCGTTTGGACCTATAAGACCAATAATGCCTCCACGCTCTACCCCAAAACTCACTTCACGAGTAGCAGTTAGACCGCCAAAAACTTTAGTAACATTGGCAAGTTGCAATAATTTCATCATTATTGGCCCTCACTTTTTTGCGAAGAGTCATTTTGAACTTCTTTCTTAGTCTTACCGTCTTTTTTGAAAAAACGAACGTGATACTTACGAATGGCAGGCACAAGCAAACCTTGTGGACGCCAAACCATCATGGCCATCATTGCAAAACCGAAAATCAACATACGCGCATTGGAAAATTCGCGTAATGCTTCAGGTAATCCAATGAAAATAAAGGTACTCAAGAGCACGCCAAGTTGGCTACCACCGCTCAAAATAACCACTGCAAACAGGGTTACTGACTCAATAAATGAAAACGATTCCGGCGTTACCACTGTCATTTTTGCAGCAAAAATATTGCCGGCAGTACCCGCCCAGCACGCACCAATAATGAAGGCGATGAGCTTATATTTGGTGACATTAACGCCGCAACCGTTTGCAGCAACGTCATCTTCACGAATGTTACGCAACGCACGACCAAAACGTGAGTGAGCAAGCCAGCCAAAAAAGACTACGCTAATTCCAACACCACCCCAAACGAGATAGTAAAATTCCGT
The DNA here is from genome assembly GCA_964370525.1 of uncultured Desulfovibrionaceae bacterium. Taxonomy (GTDB): domain Bacteria; phylum Desulfobacterota; class Desulfovibrionia; order Desulfovibrionales; family Desulfovibrionaceae; genus CAYJAD01. The sequence goes on from CAYJJP010000072.1 coordinate 2,083, forward strand.
GGGTGTATTGATCTTAAAGCCCAAGATATCAGGACGCGATATGCCAAAAATACCATTGGAGCCACCGAAAACTCCGCCGACGTCATTGGTAATGGTTAAGCGTACAATTTCCACTATACCAATGGTAACAATAAGTAAATAGTCGCCACGCAAGTGGATGATGGGCCGAGCCACAATGAGCGCGAAAACCCCTGCCATTATACCGGCAAGCGGCAATAAATACAGTACAGGAATGCCAAATTGTGTGTTAAAAATTGCAGTTGTATAGGCACCAATGGCATAAAATGCAGCATGCCCCATGTTGAATAGCCCCGCTTGCCCAAGGATAACATTGAGCGAAAGCGCAAGCCACGCATAGATACCTACGTTTACACACACGTCAATAACGTATGTATCGGCAAACAAAGGCAGTACCGCTAAAAATGCACCTAAGCCGAGCAAGGAAAGTAAGCGTGTGTTCATAATTTATCTGCCACCCTTTCGCCCAAAATGCCTGTGGGACGGATAATAAGAATACATATAAGAACACCAAAAGCTATGACGTCTTTCCAAGCAGCAGCAATATAGGCCGCACTCATGGCCTCGATGACACCCAGTAAAAGTCCACCAAGCATGGCTCCGGGAATATTACCGATGCCGCCTAAAATAGCTGCGGTGAAAGCTTTTAAGCCATAACTCCAGCCCATCATAAAGTCAATTTGCCCATAATAAATGCCAACCATCATACCGGCAGCACCGCCAAGGCCGGGTCCAATCATAAACACTATGGAAATAATACGATTTACGTTAATTCCCATGAGTCTTGCTGCGCCTTGGTCAATAGCCACAGCACGCATAGCTGCACCAGTGCGTGTGCGGTTTACAAAAAGATAAAGAATGAACATAAGACAGAAGCAAGTAAGGATAACCAAAATCCGTACACCCGGTATTTGCATTCCAAAAAGATTTATAATAAATGAAGGTCGCACGGCTTCCGGATATACAAAAAAGCGCGCACCATAAATGAGCATAATAGCATTTTGGAAAAATATTGATGCACCCAAGGCAGAAACCACTGCCGAAAGTCTTGGCGCTGTGCGCAAGGGGCGATAGGCTGTTCTTTCAAGCACAAAACCAACGACAGCTACAAGCACTGCCACCATTCCAAACACAAGCAAAATGGCAAGCTCAACGGGCAATGCACCTGCAAGGCCTGCACTAGCCAAGAGGGTAAAACCAAAATAAGCACCAATGGTAAACAAATCTCCGTGCGCAAAGTTAATGAGCTTCAAAATACCATAAACCATGGTGTATCCCAGCGCCACAAGAGCGTAAATACCTCCCACCGCCAAGCCATTAAAAAGTTGCTGCATAAAATCAATCATAAAAGGGCAACTCCCATTGTTTAATAGGCTGCAATATACAAAAACAAACCTAAAGTAAGCCCCTTGATTACAATAATCAAGGGGCATTCATTCACTTAATTAGTCACGTGGTTGTAATACAAACTTACCATTAGCATCAACAACGTATGTACGATAGAAATCGCCTATGCGGTCACCTTTAGCGTCAAAGCTGATAGGACCGGTTAAAGCAACATAATCTTTCAAAGTATTTGTAAGATAGCTGGCAATATCAGCAGAAGATGTTTTGCCGTTGGCTACAGCATCAGCTATAACACTGAAAGCGTCGCCGGCAAGTACTGCCCATACGGAAACAGGCACAGAATTATATTCTTTCTTAAAGGATGCCAAGAAATCTTTGGCTTCTTTGCTGTCAAGATCTTGGGGCAATGGAGGGCTGATGAAGAAGTAATCTTTGGCAGCCTTGTTACCGGCAATTTTCACAAGGTCTTGGTGGTTGGTTGCATCTCCGCCCATCATTGGTACGTTGAAGTTCATATCCATTTTTTGGCGCAACAAGCTGCCGGTTTCAGGATAGTAACCTGTGAAGAAGATAACGTCAGGGTTACTTTTCTTTAAGCTGGTAAGCGTAGCTGTGTAATCTCTTTCGCCGGGGGTAATGGCATCAAAATAAACGATTTCAATTTTGGCGTCGTCAAGAATAGCCTTTGTTTCTTCAGCTAACCCCTTAGAATAAGAAGAATTATCATGCACGATAGCTACTTTTTTAAAGCCTTTCTTTTTGATAAGATTTCCTGCGGAAAGGCCTTGTGAATCGTCACGAGGGCTGGTACGGAAGAATGTTTTCAAGCCTTTTTCTGTCAAGCGAACAGAAGTAGAACCGGTACCGATTTGCACAATGTTCGCTTCTGCCAAAATGTTTTGGGAAGCTTCAGTTACAGCAGAACCATAAGTTCCGATAACAGCAACAACATTGGAGGAAGCAAGCTTGTTAGCAGCAAGAGCAGCAGAACGTGGATCGCCGGCGTCATCTTCAAAAATCAAAGTGATGGTATTTTTTCCTTCTTTCTTTGCTTTTTCGTTGTAATCTTTAGCAAGCAAGTTCACGATATTTTTCATATCTTGACCTTCAGAAGCCCATTTTCCTGTCAATGGACAAAGTACACCAATTTTCACTTCAGCAGCTTCGACTTGCGCGGGAACGCTAAAAAAACATGCAGAAAGTAAAGCACCTAAACATAGAACAGATAAAAACTTTTTCATACGATCTCCCTTAAAACGTTAAAACCATAAAACCTCTGACACAATCCATATTGGGAGCTAGACCCCATTAAAAAGGTCTAACCCCCGTTATACTTATGTTATTCTACCCAATCGTCCCCATCTTCAATGGGGGCAAAACCACGACGCATGGTATTTTCGGTGATAACACGTGGATCCATAAAGTGTAATAAATAATCAGGGCCGCCAGCCTTAGTACCAACGCCGGACATACGCGCGCCGCCAAAAGGTTGCCTTTCAACTAAAGCACCTGTATTATTACGGTTAATATATAAGTTACCTACACGGAATTTACGTCTTGCGATATCCAAGTTCTTGGGCGAACGGCTGAAAATACCGCCGGTCAAAGCAAAACGAGTGCTGTTGGCTAATTCGATTGCATGATCAAAATCACGTGCACGCATTACGGAAAGCACCGGCCCAAAAACTTCTTCTTGGGCTATGCGATGTTCAGGAGTAATGTCACCAACGATGGTGATGGGCACATAGTAACCATTGCTGTCAGGAATTTTGCTTTCGAAGAGCAATGTACCTTCGGATTTAGCAAGCTCAGCATACTTCAATACGTTCTTTTGAGCAGCTTCATCCACAACAGGTCCCATGGCGTAAGCGCAGTCTTCGGCAGGCCCAATGAGCATAGCCTTGGCAGCTTCGAGTAAGCGCTCAATCAAGCGATCGTATACTGTATCTAAAACAATAAGGCGCGAACATGCGGAGCATTTTTGACCTTGGAAAGCAAAGGCTGAATACAAGACATGCGGTACGCATTCATCAAGATCGGCATCATCGTCAATGATAATGGCGTTTTTGCCGCCCATTTCCGAGATAACTTTCTTCACGTTCATTTGGTCGGGACCGGTTTTTCCGGCCTTTTCCAAAATACGCAAACCAACTTCCATAGAACCGGTAAAGGCAACCAAGCTGATGTCTTTATGCTCAACAAGGTAATCACCCATAACAGAACCACGACCGGGCAGATAGTTAAATACACCTGCTGGAAGTCCTACTTCGTGGAAGATTTCAGCAAGCTGGTGACCGATAATACCGGTTAAGTTAGCAGGCTTATAAATAACCGGATTACCAGTAACAATAGCTGCACTTACCATACCGATACTAATGGCGAAGGGGAAGTTCCAAGGTGCAATAACAGCAGCCAAACCCTTTGCATCATAGAGGTAATGGTTCAATTCACCGGGGGCATTGCCAAGACGCACAGCCTTAGACAAACGTATCATTTCACGAGCATAGTATTCTAAGAAGTCAATACCTTCAGATACGTCAGCTTGTGCTTGATCCCACTGCTTACCAACTTCAAGCACTTGCCATGCGCAAAGTTCGTACATGCGTGAACGAGCAACAGCAGCTGCTTTCACTAAGTATTCTGCACGCTTTTCAGCAGGTGTATCACGCCATGTGGGGAATACATTGCGAGCTGCTTCAATGGCCATATCCACTTCAGCTATGCCGCCTTGTGCCACATGACCAAGCACTTCATCGGGATTAGCAGGATTGAGCGATGGAATGGTTTCGGTGGTATTTACATTTTGTCCATTGATGTACAAAGGATAAGTTTTACCTAAATTCTTACGAACATTGGCAATTTCTGTTGGGAAAATTTCTCTGTGATCTTTACGTGTAAAGTCCACCATTGATTCGTTAACAAAAGGACCAAGGCCTTCATGCTTTTCAACCGGCTTAGCTGGCTTTTCAGCTTTTTGACGCTTAGCTGTGATGATTGGATCTTCAAGCAAACGCTCAATTTGTGCTTCTTCAGCAAAGCTTTGACGCAAGAATGATTCGTTGGCTGTGTTTTCAAGCAAGCGGCGCACAAGATAACCCATGCCGGGTACCATGTCACCATAAGGGCAATATAAACGCACACGACCTGCAACACGCAAGATACCCTTACGAACAGGCTCTGCCATACCGTAAAGCACTTGGAATTCATAACGAGATTCGTCAACGCCAAGCTCAGCAGCCATTTCAAGCACAGCACTTATGCTACGAATGTTGTGCGAAGCACAGGCATAATGCACAATGTCATTATTTTTCAAGATTTCATAAGTTGCACGTTCAAAAGCAGCATCACTGTCAGCCTTTACTGTGTAAACAGGGATTTCCCAGCCCATTTGTTTGGCTTTTACTGTTTCATAATCCCAGTATGCGCCCTTAACAAGACGGATGGAGATTTGTGTGCCCTCTTTGCGTGCCCAAGAGATAATATCAGCTACGTCGTTATCAATATCCTTCAAATAGGCCTGTAAAACTATGCCAATATGTGGATAATCTTTATACTCAAGCTTTAAACGCTTATAAACTTCGATGACAATATCTTTATGTTTATAGGATTCCATGTCGATACATAAGAAGCCCTTGGCTTTGACCACACGCTCACATACGCGGCGTACTTGCACCAAGATACCCTCTACGGAACCTTCAAAATCTTGCGGATTGGCAAGACAAAAAGTTGCCGTCGGTTTGACGGCTACGTTGATTTTGGGTGCGTGTCCAAAATCTTCTTTGGACTGTCCGGAAGCCTTTCCAAGGGGAGCCCAAGAATCTTGTTCTTTATCCAGGGCGTCAATAACATCTAAATATGTTTGTACATATTCATCAGCTTCTTTGTGAGAAAGTGTAGCTTCGCCAAGCACGTCCACAACAGCAGCAAAGCCTTCCTTGCGAAGCTTCTTGATATTTTTTACAGCATCGTCAGTCTTTTCGCCCACAATAAATTGCTTAGCCATTTCATGAATGTTATTACTAATAAATTTATTGAGCATATTGCCGCCAATGGAACCAAAGGCACTTGCCAGCTTTGCGCCGGTGGAAAGAACCTTGGGCATATCATTGCCTGAGCCAAAATATTCAGTAATGTGATCAGAAAGAAGCTTAGGCGTGGTCAACGATGGAAAAACGTCCACGAAGCGAAATATTTGCACCTTAAAACTCTCATTGCTCATGCTCCAATCCATAACCTTACCCATCCATGCTCCTTTATTAAAAAGAGATGGTTTTTCGCCGGAAATGCTTGTAAACATTTCCTTACCACGGCTTACGATTTTCGCATTGGTACTATCTTGCATCTTGCCCCCAATTAAACATTTGCTATTAAAGTGTTGAAAATTAAAATGTATTAGCCACTTAGGATCGCTGTAAGCAACTTACAAAAGCAAACCAATTATCAATTCCGAAAAACTAGCAAATTTCCAACGAAAAAGATAGTCATTTATTGGTAAAAATCTTACATGCTACACCAATACTTAACCACTTGCCCACAACAATTTAAAATTCGTACATATTTTCATTAGTAGCCATTAATTACCACAAAGCCCTGCGCAATTTAGTGCGCAGGGCTTTAATGGGCATTAGCAGTAAAGTATATGAAAAATGTATGGCTTATTTATTGGCAGTATCAGCACCTACAGCTGGAGCAGCCCCTTCATAAGGTGACGCTAACGGCAAGGGTGCGGTGTTTAGGGGCGTCGTTTGTTGAGGCTTAACCTCTTTTGGCGCTTGGCCATTGGTTGGCCTGCTTATGCCAACACTTGGACTGTTCGTCAAAGTATTGCCGGGCGTCGACATGGGCTTATTCGTTGGTTGAGGTGCAATGCCGCTTTTTTCGCCAGGCTGTACAGACGAAGGCGCAGGCTTTGTACCTACAGGCACAACTTTTTTGTCAGGTGCTTTTGTCTGTGTACCAGGATTTTTGACTTGCTTAGTTTGTGAAAAACGCCTCTTGGATTTTTGCGGATATAGCGGCGGTAAATACACCAGCGCCGGATCTTGCACCGGTCTACCGTTGGTAATCATTTGCGTTGGCCCGTTTAAGGCATCAAATTGCAGACGAGGCCTGTCGGTATAAATTACACCATTGCCTACGCCACTTCTATAATAAGGGTTTGTATTATAATTACGAGGGGTTTGCCTAGTGGGCTGATTTGAATAGTTGTTCAAACTCCGCATGGGAGCCGTTTGCGTCCCCCGAACAACAGCAGGATCGCTCAGCCTGCGCATGGGAGCCGTTTGTGCCACTTGTTGCGTATGATAGACATGACCTTGATTATAATACGTAGGGACATAAGCCGGATGCGAAGCTCTGTACATTGAACCTTGTGCTTTGCCGGGATAATTGGTGGGATACCCACCGGTATAATGCGTATTATGATAAGAAGAATTATAGTAGCCATCAGCAAATACAGGCAAAACCAAGAGCATATACATCGCCAAACATA
>CAYJJP010000073.1:0-8780 GCA_964370525.1 uncultured Desulfovibrionaceae bacterium
AAATACTTCCAAGGCTTACCGCCATAGGTTGCGGCGTGTTTGTTGGCGTGTTCGCACCAATAGTGAGCGGCCTTGGTTTTTTCTTCCACTTCGGGGGTATTGAGTAGGTCTTGGCGTTTGAGTTCGCAGAGGTATTTAGTTGTATCTGTTTCAACCACAAAATCAGGATGATAGGTACTTTTATCAGAAAGGTAGATAGCAAGGCTGCCGGGTTGTGGGCGTACCCACTTCTGCACCGTTGGGTCACGTTCCAAAATGCGAGCAAAGATAAGCTCAGAGTAAGAGTCAAATTTTACTGCCGTATATAAGCAACGCTCAAAGTCGTTAAAAACACGGCTGGTAATATTTCGGCGTTGTCCTTCGGGTATGGGGGTTGCGTAATGCTCAAATCTAAGAGCTCTGCACAATTATTTTCAAATACAGCTTTCCAGTGTAAAATATACATTTACACATAAATCAAAAAATGAGTGTGCAGAGCAAAAGGCACAAAAATCAATCACTTAACGGCGAAGCAAAGCTTCGCCTATTCTTGATTTTTGGTCGCATTGACTACCGTCAACGCTCCAAAGACCTTGCGCAATGAATTGCGCAGAGGTCTTAATCTTTGGCCTTGCCCTACGCCATATGTTGCTGTTTTTAAGGTTACAAAACCACGAGAAATTTGCGCCTCATAGCTGGTTTCGCCTTGCCTAAAATATTTTTGCATCTGGCTATGCACTATTTCTGCCAATCTATATTGGTGATATAAAAGCACATTTTCCACATCTGTTTCATCATGCAAATAGGAGCGAATATGCAAAAGCAATTGCTTTGCAAGTTTATAGAGCAAGTCCGTATGCTTATCATAATCAACGTCATCATAACCAACTAAAGCTTTAACAAGATAGTCTTCCGGTCTATCTTCACGAGCAATACCGGTACCCCCGGCGATTTCTGCTTGCTCACCGCCTTGCAGATAGCGGATTAAAATTTCTTGAGCCACCGGTTGCACATTTATGCTTGAGCAGTCAAGGTCAAATTCTTCATACCAGCCCTCTGTTTCACTTTGCGGCACAACGATAATACGAGGAATATCAATCTGCAATTCTTGATAAAATTTTGTAGTAACTGCCACAATAGCCGCAATATCTGTATCTTGCTCCGCTATGAGCGTTCCTTGTTGAACTGGAATAGCTGCCTGTATTTCTCGCACAATGCGTTTTTGAATGTCATCTCTTTGTAATTCAGAACTTGATTTTAAGCTCTCCAACCTCTGTATGCTTTCAAAGGCTTTTTGAGCCACTTGAAGTCGTGCTTCGGTGTTCAAACTCTGCGCCATTTCTTGACGTGCTCTTGCTATGGGGCTTTGTTCCCTTTGTGCAGAAGCAAGCGCAATACTTGTTGCTTCGTCTTGTGGGTTAAGTTGCGTATCTTGTTCTGTATTAGGCTTTAAGAGACTTTCCAGGATTGACGGCACGGACACTGCTTTATTGCGCCCTGTAGGAATATCTTCATCCATATAGAGTGCCTTGCGGATAATGGAATTGGGATCATTGGCATAATCAATAATTTCTTGAAATCTATCATGGCAAATAATATTTAAACGATCCACCGCCGCCACACCAGTACGCCGCCCAAAAGGTAAACGCAAACCACGCCCTATGGATTGCTCAACCAAGGTGCGTGAATTGGCTGCTCGTAAAGGCACTATGGTATAGAGGTTGGTCACGTCCCAGCCCTCTTTAAGCATATTAACGTGTATGACCACTTCCACGGGGTTTTCGGCATCTTCCACTGTAAGCAATTTTTCTACAATGTCGTCGTCTTCACCCTTGCCCTTGCCCTTACCCGTGTTCTTGGAGTGAACGGTAATGATTTTGCCCCTATACCGCCCCCCAAAGAAACTCTCACTTTCCATAAGTTCTTGTAAAGCATTGGCATGTTCGGTATCTTGTGCCACCACCAACATAAAGGGCTTAACCACAGGCATACCCGTACTTGCCGCATATAGGCTTAAAGCCGTGCGCACATCTTCATGAGTATGAATGCCGTCCTCAAGCTTGATAGTTTCTATTTGCTCTGTGTTATAATTGCTGCTTATAAAATCTCGCCTTGTGACCACGGCCGGATTTTTTACAAAACCATCTTGTATAGCTTGCGCAAGGCCGTAAAAATATATGCTATTATTGAAAGCTATACTCTTATTGCTCTTTTCCACCTGCGGCGTTGCCGTAAGCTCAAGACCAAGGTAGGGCTTTAATTCATTGATAGCCGCCATACCGGCATCGGCTCTATAGCGATGCGACTCATCCATAAGCACCACTAAATCCGGTATGGAGCATAAATATTCAAAATAGCTTTGTCCAATGTATTCCGATAAACGGCGTATGCGTGGTTCGTTGCGCTTGGTATCGTCCTTGGCTAACTTACTGCCCTTATTGTCCTTGGCGGTTATCTTGGCAATATTGAAGATATTTATATGTAAATCACGTTGATACATGCGGTCTAGCATGGAGCCGCGCACGCCCTGCAAACTTTCATAGTTATCACCGGTAATAATTTGCGGTGGCCCCTGCTCAAGTACATTTATACCCTTAAAGACATACTTAGCTGTACCCGGTGTAAAGTCAGTAATAAGCTTCTTATAAATGGTAATATTGGGAGCAACAATAAAGAAAGTACGAATATTTTTAATGTGATATAAATACGAAATAAAAGCACCCATGAGCCTTGTCTTGCCAACTCCCGTGGCTAATGCAAAGCAAAGTGAGGGGAAATCACGCTCAAATGATGTCACCGATGGATAAGCGGCTTCTATGCTTGTAAGTAATTGTTCTGCATTTTGGCTTTCGTCCATGAGCTTGATTACATGGTCAAGAATGCGTAAGGATTTTTCTTGTGGGGGGCGTAAGGATAGGCGTTGGCAAATGTTACGGATTACGGCTTGTGGGGAGTCTTGGGCATGGTTCATACTTTCCCCTTCTTGGTAGACAAATCAAGCAAGCTGGATTGTTCGGCATTTTTGCTTTTCTTTTTACGCTCTTTTTGTGGCTTTTTTTCTTCCTCAGTCGGTTCCGCTTGCGGTAAATTCTGTATATTCAAGCTGTAATCATCTTTATCCCATTCACACGCAGCCAAAATAGATTTAGGAATTTTTCTCACGGTCAATCGGCTAAGAGCATCGCCATCTTCCGGCAGACGAAAGGCGGTGCAATAGACTAACAAACTGCGCTCATCACCCACTTCTTCATTGAGGCTTATAAGTCGCTCCGCACTTAAAAATTGTGTGGTGGCATACATATAATCAGCTTCGCTACCTTGCCCTTGCATCCAATAAATTTCACTGTCCGGCATATAGGCATAGCCGGAGAGCTTACACAAAGATTGAGCTAGCATTTCCCCATTAAATTCTTTGTTAATAATAGAATTGCCCCATTTGTCGGTTTTAATAAGACTTGGCCCCAGCTCATAAAAACGAAAACCACCGCCACCTTGCCACTGCATGGCTTGGCTAATGCCGCCTTGGTCTTCGCCTTTAATGACCTTTTGTAAGCGTGGCACACAATGCGTATAACAATGCTCCCCAAGCTCAATACCAATCCAGCGCCGCCCCATCTTATGGGCGACAGCGGCCGTTGTGCCGGAACCGAGGAATGAGTCGAGAACAAGGTCGCCCCTCTGACTGCCTAGGGTAAGCACCTTTTCAATAAGTTTTTCGGGTTTGGGGGTTGTAAAAACGTCAGTATCATTAAATTGCTTTATTTCTTTTTTGGCATCTTGGTTATGACCAACTTCTGAATGAAGCCAGACTGTTAGAGATGTAAGGCCTTGTTTTACATCGGTTAGAAACCTTTTAATCGAGGGAACATTATTTCCATCTGAACCAAAATAAATACGATTTTCTGTAACCATCGTTTCAAATTTTTCTTTTGAAACTCTCCAACAATAACCAGAAGGCGGATTTACAACTCGCCCCGATGGTGTTGTAATGGGGTAATCCATATTTGCATTATAAGTTTTTACAGATAAATCCCCAGACTTCCATACCCCTCGTGGGTCATTGTCAGGATTTTTATAACGCTGGTTCATTTCTTCAGAACGAGGTAACAAATTAGGCCGCCATGAGTTTTTATTTTTTGCATAAATAAGAATATGGTCATGGTTATCGCTTAACCATTTTGCGTCATTTTGTGGAGAATATTTTTTTTGCCAAACAACATTACCTACAAAGTTTTTCCGTCCAAAAATTTCATCACACATGACTTTAAAATAATGGGCTTCGTGGTCGTCGAGGTTTACCCACAAACTACCATCTTCACTTAATAAATTGCGTAATAATTCAATTCTGTCACGCATGAGCGAAAGCCACAAAGAGTGCTCAATGCCATCATCATAATGCTCAAAAGCAGAACCGGTATTATAGGGTGGGTCAATGTAGATACATTTTACCTTGCCCCTAAAATCTTGCTCAAGTGCCTTTAACGCCAGCAGATTATCCCCATGAATGAGCATATTGTCGTAAATATCAGCATCGGACACCCTAAAGGGCGCATGATAGGATTTTTCCGCATCTTCAATGAGAATGCGTGGTTCAAGGTTTGGGCGTATATCCTTACCTATCCAGTTGAGTTCTAGGCGCTGTTTGGGCATGATAATCTCTTGTAATTATATGGTTTATCACATTGGTGGTTTATAAGGGTTTACAAAATAAGTTGAAAAACAAGTTTATTTTATCTTGACAATATTGCATTTGAAATATATATTTTGATTGTTCGGTGCTGTTGGACAGCTTGATAGGGTTCGCCCCGCCGAACGTCAAAAAATATTTGTATAATCTACCCCTTTGCTCTTGGCATGGGGGTATTTTTATATCAAATACTGCCTTGCAATGTTCACTAAAATAGGTGCAAAGGGAGCTATATTTCCAGTATCATCTTCCTTTATTTATAAGCATACGCATGCGAGGTTTACGTTCTATGCGTAAGCCAGTGTAATCGGGCATAAAAGCGTGTATAGCACGGGTCACAGCAAGAAGTTGCAAGTCACGATACCCGTTTTTTGCAACCTGCATTTTTTCAAAAAGTATAGGATTTTCAGCTTTTACCCTATCATAATCAATTATATTAAAAACATTTTCTGCGACATTCATTTTTTCTTGTATTTTAGAATAATCAATGTATTTAAAAATCTCATCAGCACTTATTTTAAGTTCGTTTTGTATATCTTCTCTATCCCTAAACCATTCAAAAAAAAGCCGAAAATCTATTCCTTTAGTAAGGGCTGTTTCATATCCATCTATTTGATTAAAAGTATGCCGCTTTCTAATTAGTTTTGGAATATCTAAAACATAGCGTTCTGTAGGATAGTATCCAATAAAGGGCAAAGAGGCATGTTCACTCATCGTTAATTTTTCAGCATATAAAGAAGCAAGTAAAGAGGTCTCTCTCAGTACACTTTCAACCTTACTTCTTCTGCCTCGTACAATTTTTGCAACTCTCCAAGAAAAATTTTTCCTACTTGCAAATACATCCACTTCCAAGGCGCTGAAATTATTGCTATCACGTATTTTTAAACTATCAATGTAAGAACCATTACTTTTTTCACTACGAACACGAGCAACAAACCAACTGAGCAAGGTAGCAATACCTTCAAGAAAAGCACTTTTCCCTGCGCCATTTTCACCGATAAGCACAGTTACTTTACGATCTGCATCATCTTCAGACCAAAGCGGTATTTTAATGTCTTGAAAAGGCCCATACCCAAAAAAATGAATATTTTTAATTAACATATTAACTCGCTAATATTTTTTACACAACTTCAAAACGCACAGCAAACACCTCTTCTTCCTCAATCCTTTGAGCAAGTGCGGCTTCAATGCCATTAAGCAATGCGTCCTTATCTTCTTCCACCTTGTCTTGAGCTTCAAAAAGGCGTTTACGCATATCGTTACGCTTTGATTCTAATACCTTAATATGCCTTTGCTTGTCTACTTTGGAATGTAAGTCCGCAGCCTTATGGGCATCGGCCTTGGCTTCTCGTATGACCTTATCCATTTCTTTTATTTGCATTTCAAGCAAAGTCTTACGCTCATCTGCCCAACGCTCAAGCTTGGTCATTTCTTCTTCAAAGTAAGTGCCGTTACGAACAACTATGCTTTCAAGCAAAGCACTTTTTTCTTGTTCATAAATGGGAAGCAGGCCGGATACATCCACATTGACAGGACTAACATGCACAGGAAGTTCAAAAAGCTTGCGAGAAATTTCTGCCGAAAGTATTTCCCCGGCATCGGTACTTGCTATTATAAGTAAATGCTCTTCACTCTCTAAAGCTGTAATACGAATTTTTACTATGCGTAAAATGCCGCTTTGTCCTTTATATGCTTCAAGAGCAACTATATTTTTAGTGCAATTTGAAAGATCAAAACAAAGCTTGGCTTGGGCTAAAACTTGCTCTTTAGATTTTTGAATGACCCATTGCCCCAATGCATCATCAATCCGATAAAGATTGACCGCATCAACTTGTGGCGACTGTGCAAGGGCATATATTCCTTTTGGTACTTCGCGCAATGGGCTATTATGCAAGGTAAAGCATAAGTTATTATTATCAAAGTGAGCATGATTTTGCAGTTGAAATTCTGATAATTCCCAAAACATAGCTCCATATTTATCAAGAGCGGCGGCAGTTTCTGCTTTATAAACATGCAGTTTTTGGGCAACTTCAGCATCAAAGTTTTCCAGTAATTTCTGGCGAGTGGAATAAAGGCTTGCATCAATAGAGTCTGATAAAGCCGCTTGCAAGGCATCAAAAGAAGATTTAATTTCCTCAGGTGTGCGGCACGTTTGGTATATTTCAGCAATGCGTTTTTCAAAGTCAACACCGGATTCGATACTTCCTAAAACCTCGTCGCTGGCACCAAAAATTCCGCTAAAAAGCTGAAATTTCTCTGAGAGTAGTTCAAAAACTCGTTTATCGGCGGCATTATTACGATTTAAAAAATTTACCACCACCACATCATGTTTTTGCCCATAACGATGACAACGGCCTATGCGCTGCTCAATGCGCTGTGGATTCCACGGTAAATCATAGTTAATAACTAGCGAACAAAATTGTAAGTTTATTCCTTCACTGGCGGCTTCGGTGGCTATCATGATGCTGGCATTATCTCTAAATTCTTCCACCAAGGCCGCACGCACATCCACATCACGACTACCTGTGACTTTTGGTGTATTTTTATATTTTTCCTTCCATCCTTTATAAATGGCTGTGGTGCTAGTATCATTATTAGAACCATTAAAGAGTACAATTTTATCGGCATAAGCGTGGTTGCTTAAAAGTTTATATAAATATTTTTGAGTCTTGCGTGATTCCGTAAAGATAATAGCCTTAGGTGAACCTCCATGAGCCTTAGTCATGCTAAAGCCAGTTTGCAAGGCTTGTAGCAGAGCCGTACCCTTGGAGTTTTCCATAATGCTTTCAGCCAAGAAAAGCATTTTTATAAGCTGTTCTCGTTCATTTCTAAGTTGCTTTTCTTCTTCCGGTGTAGGAACGGTTTGCCCCGGAGTTCCAAAGAGTGCCGGTTCTTCTTCAAGTTCTATGCTTTCATAATCATTGTTAAAATTTAATAAACTTTGTGCTACCTGCCCAGCTTTATGTGCAGCTTTGTGTTCGGCATAATTAAAAAGGGCAAACTCAACTCTATCAAGCATGGTTTTTAATGCACCGGCTATGGCAAAACTTGATGATGCTAAGAGTTTTCGTAAAACAAGTATAATCAATCCACGATTACCGGCAGGAAGCGACCAAAGATTTTCATGTTGTAAGAAGTTTGAAACTTGTGTGTATAGCTCTTCTTCTTTTTGGGAAAGTGTAAAATCTTGAGTATGGGCAATGCGTTCTGTATAGCGTACATATTCGGTAACTTGACGGCGCAAGGTACGCTTACAAACAGGGGCAAGGCGTACTTTCATGTCCGCAAGGGCAGCGGCAGTCGGCTTGCTAAATTGGGCACGGAAAGTTTTTATATCACAAAAGATATGTTCATCAATAAAGCTCAAAAGACCATAAAGCTCTTCCAAAGAGTTTTGTAATGGAGTGGCCGTGAGTAAAAGCTTAGGGGCATGGGCTAAGGCTTGTTTTAGCTCTTTAGCTGTAGTTGCTCCTTTTTTATGTACATTGCGTAAACGATGGGCTTCGTCTATGACTGTAATATCCCAATTAACTTGCATAAGTAATTCAGATTTTTTGCGTGCAAATTCATAGGAAGCGATGAGAATTTGAGATGACTCAAAGGGATTGCGTATACCCTTAGTAAGGCATTGTTCAAAATATTGCTTATCCATAATGGCGGAGGGCAAAGTAAATTTGTCCAAAAGTTCTTGCTGCCATTGAGTGCGCAAAGATGCAGGGGTGATAATGAGAATGCGCCGCTTTTGCTCTGCCCATTTTTGCGCAAGCACAATGCCAGCCTCAATGGTCTTGCCAAGTCCTACCTCGTCAGCAAGCAAAGCCCCCTTAGATAGGGGCGAACGAAAGGCAAACAAGGCCGCATCCACCTGATGGGGATTAAGGTCAAGCTTTGCCCCAAGAAGCGTTGACGCAAAACGCCGCACATCATTCGATGGACGTTGTAAGGAAAGTTCCTCGGCAAAAAGTTTAGCGTGATATGAACTAAGCATGGTTTAATATAGCTTTAAGAGAATTAAAAAGCAATGGTAATGAAAATACTCCTTTATTTTAAAATGTTAAATGAGTTAGTCGCGACTTCATCGTACAATTATCCTTGCAAAAAAAAGGAAACTCCG
>CAYJJP010000074.1:0-8761 GCA_964370525.1 uncultured Desulfovibrionaceae bacterium
GACAATGTTTCAGAGGCTTTGTCGGCAATATAACCTTTTGCTATGCCATCAAGAGTAATGTTCATACCTTCACGCCCAAGACGTACATGGTCTTGAGTTATATGAATGTCTTGCCCCTTAATAAGCTCTTTAGCTGCTTGCATTTCCACGGCATCGGGCTTAAAGCTACCGCTAGGATTTTTTGCTTTGCGGTAGACATCCAGCAAGGGAGCTATGCTCACATCAAATGCGCCACTGCTAAGGGTATGCATGCGCGCAGCTTGCTGCAAGACGTGGAGTAGGTGAGGCGGTGCCGACAGTAGTTTACCCTTTGCATTTAATTCTGTAAGTGCAGAACTTTTATGTCTGGTGAGCTCAGCTTCGAGCAAGCTAATGCGTTCAAAAGCTTTCCCAAGAGCTTCTTCTGCCAAGTTTTTATTGTGATGCACGGCGCTGAGAGTTACAAATGTGCCGAGCAGCAAACGAGTTTGTGTATGTACTTCTTCTTTATGAGCAATGGAACTTAGCGCAAGGCTTGGTGTGAAAAACAATGCCACGCCGGTAAGAGCTGCTCCTGTCAGAAAGGTACGTCGCCCTTCAGAAAATGATTTATCTTTCATAATAACAACCTTTTAAGCTATAGTTTACGAGTTTTCCTGACTTGTGCTCTGTGCAGCAGGGTTTTCTTTTGGCACCATGGGTTCCGCTTTGCCCTTAAAGGCAATTTCCTCTAGGTGTTCTATATGTAAACTTTGAGAGAGGGTTGCGCAAAACGGACGTAAAATCTTACGTGGACAGTTTGCAATACAAACTTCTTCACATTCAAAACCATAGCTTAAGCATTTTTGTTGGTCGATTTCAATACGGCTGTCCACAGATTTTATGGCCTTGGCCGGACAAATTTTAATGCATTTTCCGCAGTTAATGCAGCCAACTTCGCAAATATCCATAACCGCGCGCATTTTATCCTTGGTGGCACAGTTAACTGCCACGCGCGCACGAACAGGAATAATATCCAATGACGAACGGGGACATGCCTTAATACACATGCCGCATCCTGTGCATCTACTGGCATTAATAGTCACAAGTCCGTTTTCCACTTTCATGGCATCAAAGGGGCATACATGCACACAATCGCCAAAACCAAGGCATGACCATGAACACAGGTCAGACCCGTTCATGAGCATGGTAGCAGCCGCACAAGAGGGCATGCCGTGATATTCATAACGGGCAGCCACCTTACCGGCTACCTTGTCACAACGTCGAAAGGAAAGCATGGGCGCTGCTGCACTTACGCTTTTACCTGTGAGTTCGCCAATACTGATGGACGTATCAGCAG
This sequence comes from uncultured Desulfovibrionaceae bacterium, assembly GCA_964370525.1. Lineage (GTDB taxonomy): Bacteria > Desulfobacterota > Desulfovibrionia > Desulfovibrionales > Desulfovibrionaceae > CAYJAD01. The sequence goes on from CAYJJP010000074.1 coordinate 1,319, forward strand.
AGCCTGCAACACATAGCGCCGCAGAAACGCTTGGTTCGTTGACCACGGCAATGGCATAGCCTTCGCAACCGGCATAGCCACAGCCGCCGCAGTTAGCACCGGGGAGCGCGTCCATAACTGCTTCTACACGCGGATCTTCTTCTACATAGAAGACTCGCGATGCCACAGCAAGGACAATGGCTGCCACCAGCCCAAGGCCAAAAAGTGTCAAAATTGATGATAAAACCATATATTCTCCTCATCTAAAAGGATAAAAACATAATAAATAAAATAGCCCCAATTAACTCGTCATGCCTTTAAAGGCCACAAAGGCAAGAGACATGAGCCCGGCCATGATCAAAGCAATGGGCGTTCCCATCATTGCCTTGGGCACTCGGCACGTTTCGAGCCTTTCGCGTATGCCTGCCATAAGCACCAAGGCTAGTAAGAAACCGGCGCTGGCAGCTACGGCGTAGAGCATGGACGTTATAAAATCGTATTCTTCTCTTTGCACAAGGATAGCAACACCCATAACAGCACAGTTTGTGGTGATGAGTGGTAAGAAAATCCCAAGCGAAGCATAAAGTGGTGGAATCATTTTCTTAAGAAACATCTCCACAAATTGCACGAGGGAGGCAATAACAAGAATAAAGACTATAGTTTGTAAATATCCTAAATCGAAAGGAAGTAAGACATATTTTTGCATGGCATAGGTGCAGGCCGTCGCCATGATGGTTACGAAAATTACCGCACCGCCCATGCCTATGGCTACGCCATTTTCCTTGGAGCAGCCAAGGTAAGGGCAGTTACCAAGGTATTGCGCCAATACTATGTTATTGACAAAAATGGCAGAAATAAAAAGCTGAAAAATATCCATATATCCCCCTATTTATGACCAAAGGAACACGCACCGCACGAAGCGCAACCATGTGTTGGATTGGCAGGTTCGTCAAGTCCTTTGCGTGAGGCTTGCCATTTTGAAAAAGCGTTCATGGCGCATAAAATAAGCCCGAGGCAAATGAAGGCGCCCGGTGCTTCCACCATAACTTGAAATGGTTTGAAGCCTTCCCACATGACATTGTGCCCAAAAAGCATACCGGAACCAAGCAATTCACGCAGACCCCCAAGGAAGGTGAGCGACAAGGTAAAGCCAATGCCCATGCCAAGACCGTCAGCCACCGATAAGGCCACGGTATTTTTTGCGGCAAAAGCTTCGGCGCGTCCCAAAATGAGACAGTTTACCACTATGAGCGGTACAAATATTCCAAGTTGTTGATATAATGGATAAGCGTAAGCTTGCATTAGCAATTCTACCGAAACAACCAAGGTAGCGGAAATGGCAATAAAGCAAGCAATACGAACTTTTTTCGGGATAATATTCCGCACCATAGAGATTATTAAATTTGAAAGTACAAGCACAAAGATAACTGCCATACCCATACCCAGCCCATTGTTGGCTGATTTTGTAACCGCAAGCACGGGGCACAAACCAAGTACTAAGCGAAACGGAGGCAGTTCGTTCCACAGTCCTTTGGTAAATTCTCTCATAAATTGACTCATATCTTCACCTTATTTCCATTTTTGCAGGATTTGTTCTTTGAGTTCTGCATATATTTTCGAGGCGTTGTTTACGGCAAGTGTGGTACCGACTGATGAAATAGTTGCGCCGGAAATGGCATCAATGGCGCCACCGTCTTTTTTCATTTTTGCAGCCATGGCTTTACCCACAAATTGATCTGTAAAGCGAGGTTGCAAAATAACGTCACCTATGCCCGGTGTTTCCTTCATGGTTGTTACGCCAATGCCTAATAAGGTGTCATTGCCGGGATTTATGCCCACCATAACACTGATGTCACCGCCAAAACCCTTTCCTTTATCTTCAAGAGCAACTCCCATGAGCTTGCCGTCTTTTTTAGCAGGAAAAACGATAATTGTTCGCCCGTCTTTTAGGGTGAATTTTTCTCTGTCTTCCACAGGAGAGTTGTCGATATTGCTAAATATCCTCATGATTGCAGGTTCTTGAACATAGGTGAGTACTTGTTCTTCAATGGGTAAGGCCGTAATCTGCTTTAGGTATGAAAGCGCAAAGCCGGAAATACCGCAAATGGCTGATAAAACCACTAACATTCTTACTATATCGCGCATTATTGGCCTCCAAAGGGTTTGGGACGGATGCCGTCCAGCAGAGGGGTAAGAAAATTAATCAGCAAAATAGCAAAGGGAACACCGTCAATATGTACACCATATACTCGAATGATAATGACCAATATACCGCCCAAGAGGCCGTAAATAATCATGGGTATTTGCCTATCAGGTGAAGAACCTGATTCGGTGGCAAAGAAAAATCCTCCAAGCAGAGTAGAGCCCGTGAGCAGATGGAACAATGGAGTGGCATAAAGCACCGGGTCTATGGTGTGAAAAATAGCCGCCGTAGCCAATACGCCCACAAAAAAGCTTGTGGCAATTTCCCAGCGAATGATACCACGCAAGGCTAAGAATAAGCCCCCAACGATGATGCCAAGGGATTGTGCTGCTCCAAGTCCGTTTATTTGCAGGCCAAGTAAGAGCTCTATGCTGTTGGTTTCGGCTGCTATGGCTGCGCCAAAGTATTTTAATTGCACTAAGGGATCCACATAGGCGGTGGACAGCTGCATGGCGTTGGCATCCATATATATGGGCCAAGACACATAGAGCAAAGCCCAGCCGACCAGTGCGCTATTTACAGGATTTGCGCCAAGACCGCCAAAAGCCATTTTACCAAGGCTAATGGTCAGCATGACCCCTATAACAACCAGCCACCAAGGGGCAGCTGCAGGCAATAAAAAGGCAAAAAGCAGAGAGGTTATGACAGCAGAAAAATCATCAACGGCTATATCTCGATGCATGATTTTTTGGCAAAAAGCCTCGGTGAGAATGCCTGTAAGCATGGCAAGAGCCATAACCCGTGCTGCAGGTAAGCCCCAATGGTAAATTGCCATGCCAATGACAGGAATCAGGGCTAAAAATGTTATGTAATTTATGGAGCGTATGGTGCGTCCGCAGTGCCAAAAAGGTGGAGAGCTTACAGACAGTAATGTTGATTGTGTTGTTTTTACCATAATTTTCCCCTTACGCCCCAGCTTGATTGGCCTCTGAAGGCTCAGCTGTGATTTCTTCAAGTTTCTTCAAGGCTTCTTCTTGCAAAAGCTTATGCTTGGCAAGGCGAATATATTGTAACACAGGCCGGCGAGCTACACAGACATAACCACATAAGCCACAGTCAAGACATGAAAAAATATGTTCTTTAACGCATTTTTCATGCATGGCAAATTCAGCATAACGACTCAAGGTAGACGGTGAAAGTCTGGCCGGACACACGAGCACGCACGAGCCACAGTTCACACATGAACTATGCCCCACAATGGCAGGAATATCATCGGATTCCACCACAAAAACTCCATGCGTTCCCTTGGTTACGCTACGTTCAAGCGTATCAAGACTTTCGCCCCGCAACGGCCCGCCGCGCAAAACAGTATCGCCTTCTTGGATGGTTATTTTAGCATGCTCTAATATTTCACCAACATACGAACCTTCTTTGACGATGAAATTCTCCCAATTGGAGTATGTGCCAACGGTAAGTACAGTTTCGGTGAGCGGAAGCCCAGTATCGCCAACACGTCCAAGACTCCAAAGATTGTGCAAGCCAACGCAAGCAACATCGGGCGGATTTTCTTTGCCGGTGACGTTTTTGATGACAAGTTCTGCAATACTTTGGGGGTAATCTGCAGGAACGTACACAACCTTCAATCCTTCATAAGCGAACTGCATGCCGTGCGGTACTGCCAGTATATAATTTTCAGCTCGACCAAAACGCTTCAAAAGCTCCATGCCACAGCGGAAAGTCTTTCCGTAATTGGTAAGGATGGGTTCTGCCCAAGCTACGCCCGGGTCGGGATTTAAAGCATTGATAATCAATGTTTTGCACTTTTTGCCCAAGGAGCGAGTGTTTACGCCTAACTTCTTTACGGCAAGGATGAGCTCTTCGCCCTGCAGTCCTTGTTCCAGTAAGTTCACCGGCTCAACGTTCATGGGCTCTGCGTCTTCTGGTGGTACTTCTTGTTTAATGATTAAGCTGCGCTCATTGACATCGGCAACTACGCCGTGAATGGGGGAAAAAAGATCGCCTTTTTCCAATGATGGATGCTCAGCAACCAGCATTCCCGGATAAACTCGACTCTTTTTCTTAAGCCCACCGACTAAGACAAAACCTTCTCGATTTAAGCGCACATGCGTTGGCGTTGGTCCCTCACTAAATGATTGTGTAACGCCATAGAGCAAGTGGAAACGAGAATCATTAAGTATTTGAAAATGTTGTTTCATACTATCCTCACTTCGTATGGCATTGATTGCATTGTTCAGCAGTATACGGACCGGCTTTGGCTGTTTCGTGGCACTTTATGCACTGGTCGTGGAAAGCGGTCATGCGATCAGGAATAAGTTCTTTGGGTTTTTGCGTGTGACATGTGGAGCAAGACATATATTTGTCATTGAACTTAAATACATCAACACCTTTTTCTTTTAGCTGCTTACGGTTATCCACAACAGCATGACAGGTGGCGCAATCTTTAATGCCATTGGCAAACATATCTTCATGACAGCTTTGACATTTCACGTGCACAGCATCGCGCAAGGAAGGAATTTTTTCACTGGCAGTGCTTGCGTGGCAGTTGGCGCAATTTTGAGGTTCCGGCTCTATGTCCGTATCCTCATGGTGACAGGAAGCACATTCAAGACCATAATCTTCGCTGTGAGCTGTATGACTCCAGTCAACTTTTGGAGCAAATTCCATGTGGTGACAGGTGACACAAGAGTCGAGACCTTGCATGGTTTTGCTATGTGTTTTTTTGAATTCCTCGTTGAAATCTACCCCGTGACAGCTTCCGCAGGCAATGGCCTTTTCTTTTTCCACTATCATCTCATGGTGGCAGATACTACATGCCATGTTTTCATAATCTAAATGTTTTTGATGGTTAAAAACAACCTTTCCGGCAGCATTATCCAATAAAATGCGCTCCGGTACCTTTTGTATGGGTTCCGGAATAAGGTAACCTACACCAATCACAGCCACAAGAAGAACTGTAAAAATAACTACATGAACATAACGTTTTTGCAAAACACCCTCCCTTTATTTGCTATAAGCTTTCACTTATAAAATTCGATACTGGAGAGTTTATCAAAAAAACATATTTTTGCAAATAAAAAAAAGATAAAAAAATAATAATTGTGAATTTTTACACAATCTTTTGTGAATTTTTCATATACACTTTTTTCTGCAAAAACCAATCTTTTTTCCGCTTTTTTTTAATGTTTTTTGGGAAAAAATGAGTATGTACTTCGATAAGTAAAAGTTATTACATTGACTTGCTTTTTTAATTGATTGTGGTATAGTAATCAAACGTGTTAAATTTTTGGTTTTGCATTTTGCTTTATTTTTTTTTAAAGGAGATATTTTATGTCTTGTGCTGAGAATCAAGAGTTTGTGACTGAAAATTATGCTATTCTTTCTAATTCCGAAATGGAAAAAACCCTTATGGATGCCTTGCGTCTTTATCATTATCCCATTGCTGTTACCTTTTTATTTAGTGATGAAGAAGTGGAAGAATTCAAAAAAAATAATCCTCATGTTACGCCTGTTAAGCCGCTTACCTATTGTCAATGGGAAGTGGCAGCGCGTATGCAGGGTCAAACTGTGTTAGGTGTAAGCGATACATTAGCATGTTCCAATGCTAAAGTTAGTTTTGGTTGGAAAGACATAGACCCCTTTGAAGTGAAAACTCAATCAAAATATTGTGTGGATTTAGATCAAGCCGAACGCTTTATGCGTAGTAAACCACGTCTTTCTCTTGATAGCATTAAGGGTATTGTGACCGGCCCCTTGGGTAAGTGTAAGGGCACTCCGCACGTTATTCACTTCTATTGTGATAATATCCAATCATATCACTTGGCTGTGGATTATATGGCCGCAACAGACACCCATCCTCTACGCCCCATGGTAACCATGAGTTCATCAGCCTGTGGTGGCTCTGTATATTGTTATAATGAACATACCTTTAATGTTTGCCCGGCATGTTCCGGAAGTTATAATGCCGGCAAGACTGAGCGTGGCGAAGTGAATGTATTTATTCCCGGCGATCAACTCAAGCCCACTGTCTTGCGCCTTATGCAACGTATGTATCAAAATAGTGGTTCCAGCTCCATAACTCGTCCGGGCGATGGCTTCCCCGGTGGTGATGTTTGCAAAAACTGTCCTTTAATCGTTTTCAAAAAAGGTAAGGACGTTGCCTGCGAAAGTTGTGATAAAAAGGATTGCTAAATTGCGGATAGATGATGAAATAGGATAAAACCGGATAGAAAGTATTAATGAGGAAAAATCATGACTTATTATAAGAAACTCGCTTTACACCTGCTCTGTATAATGTTGCTATGCATAACGACCACCAGCGCTTTGGCTGCCGAAAACCCAGCTAAAGAATCGGAAAAACCTGCTGCAAGTACGCAAGAAGTGGTTATTGATAGCCCGCTAAAGGCTGCCATTGAAACTGCTGTTGCCGAAAAAAAAGTTGATGTGAGCGCAGCTCCCGGATTTTTAGGTATTCCGGGCGCTCCCAACATTAGCCCCATATTGGCCTTTATTTGGGCTATTTGGGTAGGCTGGATTTTTTCAACGGTTGGTGCCTTCGGTGGGGTTATGGCCTCGGTTGGGCATATCAATGTTTTTGGGCTTGGTGATTATGCCGGCAGTTTTAATAAGGACATGGCATTAAACAAAGGAATTACCGACTCTATTCGAGTTTCCAATCAATGGCTTGTGGGTTGTTCTGCCCTCATTTCATCCTTCAAATATTGGAGCATAGGGCGTATAGTACTTCCCCTTGGTATTGCCCTTGGCATTGGCTCGCTTGCCGGTGCTACCCTAATACCCATGCTTACGCAAGGTAAGATAGATTTTTCAAGCTACTTAGGGTATTTCGGTTTATTTGTATTGGCGCTTGGCTGCTATTTGTTTTATGAAACTACACCAGCTGCCAAGGCTAAAAAGCAAACGGCAGCAGCAGCAGCCAAGGCATTTGAAGAAGCCTCCAAGGGGCACTCCACCGGAGGAACACAAACACGCGTTCAAATTGTCAGCATTAGTCTGTCACGCGTGGTCTTCACTTTCTGCGGTGTGGAATTTTCTTTCAGCACCTTTATTCCCGTCGTCGGTGGCTTTTTAATCGCTTCCGTCGCTTCATTCCTTGGCGTGGGTGGTGGATTTTTGCTCGTTCCGTTTTTAACCAGCATTTCACAATTGCCCATGTATCTTGCCGCCGGCACTTCTGCTTTTGCAGTGCTTGTAGGCATGATTACCTCCATTGCTACTTTCATGTTCAGCGGAACGCCGGTGTACTGGCCGCTTATCGGCGTAGAATTGGTGGGCATTGTCAT
>CAYJJP010000075.1:0-8755 GCA_964370525.1 uncultured Desulfovibrionaceae bacterium
CGTCCTCGCATTATGATTTGTGTTCCTACCGGCATTACACAAGTAGAAAAACGTGCCGTTAAAGAATCGGCTCAATCTGCCGGTGCGCGTGAAGTTTACCTTATAGAAGAGCCCATGGCTGCTGCTATTGGGGCTAATTTACCTATCCAAGAGCCGACTTCTAATATGGTGGTTGATATTGGAGGGGGCACGACGGAAGTGGCTATTATTTCCCTTTCCGGTATTGTATACTCTCGTTCTGTGCGTGTGGGCGGTGATAAAATGGATGAATCCATTATGACGCATGTTCGCCGTAAATACAGCATGCTTATAGGTGAGTCCTCCGCTGAAGAAATCAAAATGAAGATTGCCTCTGCTTATCCTATGGATCCTGAAGAGCAAATTGAAGTGAAGGGACGCGATCTTGTTACCGGTATTCCACAAAATATTATTATTACTTCCGAAGAAGTGCGCAAAGCCATTGCCGAGCAAGTTGACGGCATAGTGCAAGCAGTGCGTATGGCACTTGAGCAAACACCGCCGGAACTGGCGGCGGATATTGTAGACAGGGGCATTGTGCTTACGGGTGGCGGTGCTCTTTTGCGAGGGCTTGATCAGCTTTTACGGGATGAGACTTCATTGCCCATTACCGTGGTGGACGATCCTCTTTCCACAGTGGCTATGGGTACAGGCAGAGCTCTTGATAGCTTGCATATTCTTAAAGAAGTTTGCATAGATTAATTATATTTATTGCTTTGGGATTTGCGGCATCTTTTTATAAATGAGCGTCGCGAATCCCTTTTTTTAAACACAAACAAAATGAATAGGTGTTTAATCAAGTGACCCCAAGACGCTACATAGTACTCTCAATAATATTACTTTTTCTTTTTTTGGGGATGCATACGTGGAACCAGCGTACCGGTATTCTCAATAAGATAGCGACATTTATTGGGCTTGAACTTGTGGGCAGCGTGTTAAAGCCTATGTTGGTGGTGCATTCGACATATTCTGATATTTGGAATAACTATATTTATCTTGTGGGTGTTCGAGAAGAGAACAAAAAACTCAAGACTGAGCTCATATCTATACGTTCTGAGCTTATAGCTGCCGATGAAGCCAGAGCTGAAGTGCGTCGCTTGCGTGCTCTTTTATCCTTACCGGTGGACAGAAGCTGGCATCCCATTGGTGCGCGTGTTCTTGCCGGGCGCATGGGGCCAAACTCTGTGTTGGAAACAGTTATTTTAAGCCGTGGTTATGTGACCGGTAGTATACCCGGCATACCCATTATGACCAACCTTGGGCTTGTGGGGCGTGTTTTGCGAGCTTCTGCCCATGCGTCTACGGCGCTTTTGCTTACAGATCCCGGCAGTCGTATTGCTGTACTTAGCCAAAAAACACGCACTGCGGGCATTTTGACAGGGCGAGGCGGTCGTAATCCTTTGGAGTTGCGGTTTGTGGAGCATGATGCCGCCATTGAGGAGGGGGAGGTTCTTGTGACTTCCGGGCTTGACGGAGTGTATCCAAAAGGGCTTTCGGTGGCGCGCGTTACTGATGTATCCATGTATGGATATTCACCTTTTAAGACTGTATCTGCTACTGCGCTTGTAGATGTTGCGCATCTTGAAGAAGTTCTTTTGCTTGAGCCGACCGGCCTTGAGCCTTTGCCACAAATTCCGGCGATGGATTTTGTGGGTCCGCCTACCTTTGAACAAGTAAACCTTATGGAAGAACACAAAAACAGAGAAGCATTTGCCAGTGTCGGAACTGCAACATTTCAAAATCCCTATTGTTATTCCAGTCCATTCTTGGAAAGTCTGCCTAAGCTTAAAGATAATAAATTTGTGCACGGCGGTCTTTCCATACCGGAACAAAGGTAGCATTATGAACATTGGCGCTTGCATTTGGTGGTTTTTATTTTTTTGTATTTCCATAGTATTTCAGGCTGTTATTCCTTCATTGGATGCCTTACTTATTGGTCTTATTCTTGTTTTACAAGAAAGACGGTATAAAGACTTGCTTTGGCTTTTGCCTTTGCTTATTTTAATTCAAGAGGGTATTGGTTCACGAGATTTTGGTGGTATGCTTTTGTGGTATGCCATAGTCGTTCTTATTTTTATTCTTGGGCGTTGGCTTTTTGAAGTGCAGAATATGCTTTTTGTTTTTCTCATGGCTGTATGTCTTGGGGGCGCTCATTTCCTTTTAGTATATATTCTAGCACCATTACAAGATTTACAAGTGGATGTTCAGTTGCTTATCAAGGAAAGTATTTATCAAACTCTTTTTGTGGCGCCTGCGTGGTGGATTGCACATCTAACGCGTAAATGGAGCAAAGTCTATGTCGATGCAGTATAATTTTGCAAACAAAAAAGAAAGTAAGCTACAAAATTGGCTGAAAATTCCGGTGGAAACCGATGAGTATCAACCGCCAAGAACGGGTGTTTTGTTATTGCAGGTTTTGGTGGGGTTGCTCTTTCTTGTTTTTGTGGTGCGATTTTGGTATTTACAAGTAAATAAGGGAGATAGTTACGCCAAATTGGCACAACTTAATCGTATGCGTGAAGAGCGCATTTTAGCACCGCGCGGGCTTATTCTTGACAGTGAAGGCAAGGTGCTTGCCAACAATGTTGTTGCTTATGGTATTAGTATTGTTCGTGAAGATTGTCCTGATGTTCCGGCTACCTTGGCTGAGGTAAGCGCGTGGACAGGCGTCCCTCACGATGAGCTTATAGCTAAATATCGAAAAGACATTCGCAAGGCTCAATCCTTTGAACCTATGCTGCTTGTTTCCGGAATTGATGTAAATCTGGTTACAAAAATTGAAGCTGAATTGATACATTGGCCGGGGCTTGAAATTGTGACGCATGCTAAACGAACATATCCTGAGCGTGATATATATGCACACATATTAGGTTATGTTGCCGAAGCCAATGAAAAAGAAATGGAAAAAAATAAAAAGTTGCACATGGGCGACTTGGTGGGTAAACAAGGGCTTGAATATACCCTTGATGAGCAATTACGAGGAGTTAAAGGGCTTTTTCAACGAGAAGTTGACGTTTTGGGTAGGTCTTTGAGTAAAAAGCTTATCCAAGAGCCGCATGGTGGTAAAATTATTCGGCTTGCCATTGATACTAAGATTCAAAAAGCAGCCTGGGATGCCCTTGGTGATCATACCGGTTCTGTGGTTGTTATGGATCCTGATACGGGCAAGCTCAAAGCCTTGGTGACCACTCCGGCTTATGATAACAATTTGTTTACTGATGGTATTTCCCATAAAGATTGGAAGGCCTTACGCGAAAATCCCAAACATCCCCTACAAAATCGCGCTGTGCAATCGGTGTATCCTCCGGCATCGGTGTGGAAGCTTGTTATGACAGGATTATTCTTGGAAATGGGTATTACTCCACAAGAAATTGTTCCATGCCGTGGCTCTGTGCGCCTTGGAAACCGTACATTTCGTTGCTGGCATGCGGGGCATGGCGCCATGAATATGACCACAGCCCTCGTTCATTCTTGTGATATTTACTATTATACCATGGGCTTGCGAGTTGGCATTGATAATATTGAGCGCTATGCCAAGGCAAGTGGCTTTGGTAATTTGGTTGGTATAGCCTTACCCCATGAAAAAACAGGTCTTGTTCCTTCAAGAGAGTGGAAAAAGAATCGTTTTGGCACGAGTTGGGTTCCGGGTGAAACGTATAATGTTTCCATCGGGCAAGGGTATACCTTGGTTACGCCCTTACAGGTGGCTACCTATGTTTCTGCTTTAATGAATGGCGGAAGGTTGCTTGAGCCACAAGTGGTGGATATGGGCGCTGCCATAGTGCGAGGGCTTATTCCGGCCACAGCGAAGCATCGTGACTTTATTTTAGAAGGGATGCGCAGAACGGCAACCGGCGGTACAGCAAGGGTTGTTAATCGAGCTGATGCCATTATGGGCGGAAAAACCGGAACGGCGCAAGTGGTGAAGTTGCGGCTTCGCGGTGGGCGGCGTTTGCGTAACCATGAATTGCCCTATGAACAGCGTGACCATGCTTGGATTGCCACCTATGGCATTAAAGATACGCAAAGATATGTGGTTATTGTCATGCTTGAGCATGCCGGCGGTGGTTCTAAAATGGCCGGGCCTGTGGCGAAAAAAATGTATGATGTGCTTTTTGGCCCACAAGCCGAAGCGCCCACAGCTGCTAAAGATAATAATAATTCCGCAGATCTATCCTTAGAATTTGCGTCAAGCGAGTAGGGTGCACAATGGGTTTTGATCGACGCCTTCTTGCCTATATAAATTGGGAGCTTATAGCGTGTTTTAGCGCCCTTTTCATTGTAGGTGTTGCCAACCTCTATTCGGCATCCGGTATGCGCATTGAAGAGGGCATGGCTGTTTCTTCTTTTTATCAGCGCCAGCTCATTTGGGGCAGTATGGGCTTTTTTGTCATGCTTTGCGCTATGGTGGTTGACTATCGTCAGCTCAGAAATTTTGCATGGCCACTTTTTTCGCTTGTCATAGTTTTGCTTGTATTGGTGCATGTGGCCGGTGTGACGGTGTATGGCGCAAAGCGTTGGTTATCGTTGGGATTTATGAATATTCAGCCCAGTGAACTTGCTAAACTTGCTGTGCTTGTCATGGGAGCGCATGTGCTTTCACGCTCGGCAGATAGCCTTGGCTGGATTAAATTTTCTCAAGTATTACTAGTAGGTATCGTGCCTTGTTCTTTAATTATCACTCAACCGGATCTTGGAACAAGCATAAATATATTGCTTTTACTTGGAGGTATGATACTTTTTCATGGCATTAAAGGCAGTGTGCTTAAGGTTTGTTTGTTCTTGGTGCCATTTATCATGGCATTTATGTGGTTTGTGGGTATGGAAGACTACCAAAGGCAACGCGTACTCACGTTTTTAAGCCCGGGCGATGATCCTCGTGGTGCTGGCTATCACATTATGCAATCACAAATTGCTATTGGTTCAGGTCAGTTATGGGGAAAAGGATTTCTTGAAGGCACACAAAGTCAGTTACGTTTTGTACCGGAAAGACATTCAGATTTTGTTATTGCCGTGCTTGGAGAAGAATGGGGATTTGTGGGCTGTGTGGCGTTAATTTCCCTATACTGCCTGTTTTTATTAGCTATTTTTGCAACAGTAGTCAAGGCTAAGGACAGGTTTGGTTCCATGTTATGCGTTGGGGTATTTTTTTACTTTTTTTGGCAAATAGTTATTAATATTGGGATGGTTATTGGTCTTATGCCTGTGGTTGGCATACCGCTTCCCTTTATGAGTTATGGGGGATCTTCCATGCTTGTTAATTGCCTTTTGCTTGGTATTGTGCTTAATGTATCTATGCGACGGTTTATGTTTAAGTAAGAAAATGATATAAGGCAAAGTGTATAAATATATTTAATTAAAGGACGGGTAACGTGAGTAAAGACGAAATTAATGCTTTTTTGGGTACGGGAACAGTCTATGAAGGCAAACTTTCTTTTAAAGGTTCTGTGCGCATTGACGGTACCTTTACCGGAGAAATTACCAGCGAAGGTACACTCATTGTGGGTAAGGATGCGTTGATAACAGGCGAAGTGCGCGTAGGTGAGCTTATGCTGACGGGCAAAATTATTGGCGATATACACGCCAAGGGTGCTGTTATGATTTATAAAGGCGGCAACGCTGAAGGCACTGTGAATACGCCTACCCTTGTTATGGAAGAGGGCGCGCGCATTCAAGGGCAAGTCAATATGCAAGGTGCTAATGAGGGCGCAAAAAAATAATTTTGGAATCTGCGCTGAATGACTTTCTGTACATATAAGGACAAAATCCTTTTTATTTGAATGCTTACAGTACATGCATTAAAAAGCATATAGGCTTTGACAGAAATGAATTCTCGTGCTAGATTGCATAGTCTTTGTAACAAAATTCACATTACATTTTGAAGGAGGGAACAGTGCTTGATCTAAATATCACCACACTAATACAAATGGTGAATTTTTTCATTGCTCTTTATGTGCTTAACATCATGCTTGTTAGGCCGGTTCGAGCTATTTTGCAAGAACGTAAAGACAAAATGAATGGTCTTTCAGGAGATGCCGAAGCCTTTGAACGTGAAGCGACAGAGCGTTTGGCAGCCTATGAAGCTGACCTTGCGCGTGCGCGCAATGAAGGCGTTGCCATGCGCGATGCCGCGAGAAACGAAGCTGCAAAAGCACAACAAGACATTGTTAAAAATGCAACTTCCAAGGCTCAAGAAGAGCTTGTGGCTGTGCAGGATGAGCTAAAGCGTGAAGCTGAGGCTACCTTGAATGAGCTGAGAAAAGAAATCAGCAAGTTAGCCGACAAGCTAGCTGTGAAGGTTTTAAATTAGCTTTGTTTTTTTGCCATACACGAAATGTTATGGCGCTTTTATTTAAGTAATTATTTTATATCGGTGTTAAGGAGGTAGACCTTGAGCAAAAAATCATGTGTGGGGTTGTTCCTCATTTTGGCCTTGGTGGTGCTAAGTACTAGCCCTGCTTTGGCTGCTGATGGAGAACTTCCTTGGGGCAACTTTGGATGGCGTATGTTGAATATTGTCATCTTTGTGGGAGTGCTATGGAAGCTTGTTGGCAAGAAAGCTTGTGCGTTCTTTAAAGGACGCCAAGAGAGTATTGGCAAAGAGCTTGATGACTTAGCTGCTCGCCGTAAAGAAGCCAAGAACAAATTGCGTGAACTTGAAAGTTCCATTAGCAATCTTGAAAAAGAACGTCAGGCTATTTTGGACGAAAGTAAAGCGCAAGCAGAAGCCAGTAAAGAGACCATTATAGCTGAGGCGCATCGCCAAGCTGAGCAAATTCTCGTGACCGCAAGACGCACAGCTGAAAATGAAGGCCGTACAATGCTTGCTGAAGTTCGCTCAACATTGGCTGATGAAATTGTGGATGCCGCAGAAAAAGTGCTTGAAAGTAAGCTTGATAGCGCAAAACACGGCAAACTTATTACCAACTCCTTAACCAAGGTGGTGCTCAATTGAACAACACCGTTATAGCTCGCAGATATGCCAATGCGCTTTTTACCATTGGCAAAAAATCTGGATTGAAAGATTTGGAAAGTTATGGGCAATACCTCACCGAATTGGAACAGTGTATTAAAAGTTCCCATGACCTTGACAGAGTCTTTAAGAGTCCTGTGGTTACGGTGCAGGAAAAGAAAGATGTTTTGGCAAAATTGCTTTCAGGTATGGGGGCAAGTGCTGTATTGAAAAACTTTTGTCTTTTGCTTGCCGATAAGAATCGCTTGTCAACACTTAAGGATATTTCTCAAATTTATGGAAAACTGCTTGACCAAGAAAAGGGAATACTCCGCGGAACCTTGATTACAGCGATTTCCTTGGATACGAAAAAGAAAAATGCCATTAAAAAACAATTGGAAGAAAAAGCCGGCACAAGTATCGACCTTGTTTTCGATGTGGATACCTCCATTTTGGGCGGTGTGGTGCTTCATGTCGGTGACCGTGTTTTGGACGCATCGTTGCGTGCACAACTGGCTGTCCTTCGTAAGACAATAAAGAGGGGTGAATAGCACATGCAGATCAAAGCTGAAGAAATTAGCAAGATCATTGAGGATCAAATTCAAAATTACGAACAACGCGTAGAAATGAGCGAAACAGGTACTGTGCTCTATGTTGGTGACGGTATTGCGCGCGTCTACGGTGTTCAAAATGCCATGGCCATGGAGCTTTTAGAGTTTCCCGGTGGCCTGATGGGCATGGTTTTGAACCTTGAAGAGGAAAACGTTGGTGTGGCACTGCTTGGTTCTGATACCGGAATTAAGGAAGGCGATCCTGTAAAACGTACAGGAAAAATCTTCTCTGTGCCTGTGGGCGATGCCGTTATGGGGCGTGTACTTAACCCCCTTGGTCATCCGCTTGACGGACTTGGCGCTGTTGAAGCAGCCGAAGTACGCCCCGTGGAGTTAAAAGCTCCCGGAATTATTGCGCGTAAATCGGTTCATGAGCCAATGCCCACCGGTATTAAGGCCATTGACGCCATGACACCTGTAGGCCGCGGACAGCGTGAGCTTGTAATCGGCGACAGACAAACCGGCAAAACGGCCGTATGTATTGATGCCATTTTAGCGCAAAAAGAAACAGGAATTCACTGCTTCTATGTAGCTATCGGTCAAAAGAAATCCACCGTGGCTCTTGTGGCAGATACATTGCGTAAATACGGCGCCATGGAATATACAACCATTATTTCAGCAACGGCTTCTGAACCTGCTCCATTGCAATTTATTGCAGCTTATACTGGTTGTACCATGGCTGAATACTATCGTGACAGCGGAAAACACGCTTTGATCATCTATGATGACCTTTCAAAGCAAGCTGTTGCCTACCGCCAGATGTCGCTCTTGCTCCGTCGTCCTCCGGGACGTGAAGCCTATCCCGGTGACGTTTTCTATTTGCACTCACGTTTACTTGAGCGTGCTGCCAAGGTTAATGATGAACTTGGCGCAGGATCTTTGACGGCATTACCTATTATTGAAACTCAAGCCGGCGACGTGTCTGCTTACATCCCAACCAACGTGATTTCCATCACCGACGGTCAGGTGTATCTTGAGCCAAACCTCTTTAATGCCGGTATTCGTCCGGCCATTAACGTAGGTCTTTCCGTATCACGCGTGGGCGGTGCAGCGCAAATTAAAGCCATGAAACAAGTGGCCGGTACCATGCGCCTTGACCTTGCTCAGTATCGTGAACTAGCCGCCTTTGCGCAGTTTGGTTCTGACCTTGACGCTTCCACAAAAGCAAAGCTTG
>CAYJJP010000076.1:0-8703 GCA_964370525.1 uncultured Desulfovibrionaceae bacterium
CGGCGATGTGCGGAAGATTTTCCACAGCGTCACACGGACGAATATACAGCGGCTCTAAATCTTTTTCGCCATAATTGGCTGCTGCAGCCAATTGCGTGAGCGCTTCATAGCTTGGGTGCTGTAATGACACAAAATGAATGGCATTTGCACCAGGCAATTTTTCTTCATGGCAATGTTTTTGCACAGTTTGAAAATTTTTTATAAGCCCAGAACCAAGCACATAAATAGGTAGCTCGTCTTCTGCCAATAAGCACAGTCTGTTTGCAGCTTCCATGGGACTTACCAGCTCAACATCTCCGCTAGGCAAGGGCAAGGGCAAGGACAAGGCATTTGCTTGCATTAAACCAACGCTAAGCTGTGATTCTTTTTCCAATAGTTTAACTACAAAATGCTGATAATGCACAAGGTTACGCCTTGCATGTGTAAGCACGCAAATATGTTTGTTATTTTGAACCGGAACTTCATGACTTTGCAAAGCAAATGCCTGCAAAGAAAGGGTATGCGCCAGTGCCTGCATATAGTCAATGCCGGCAGCGTGCGCCCCCGTTATGCGTCTGATGGCCGCAACAGTACTTAAAATAAGCCGTATACCCGTAAAACTTCCCGGTCCATGCACACAGGCAAAGCGCCCGATGTCTGCCGGAGTAAGTTTATGAATTTCGCACAAACTTTGCAGCGCAGGAGTCAAGATTTCAGCACCTTTATTCGTGGCGCAAAAACTCTGAGCACTGAGTATTGAAGGGCTTTCTTGCCCAGCGTGAGTACCACTAAGGCTCAAGACAATATCAAGTTGCCCTTCAGCGGCATTAAGTATGCAAGTAAGCATACTTTTCTCGGTGCTCACTTGCATTCCCTTCTTTTCATCATCAACATTTATTTGATTCATAAATGCAATTTTATTCAAAAAAACCTTTCACTAGACGCCAAATATCATTAAATGTAGCCAACAGCATTAAGGCAATTAAGAGGAAAAATCCAATTTGCGTTAAAATATGACGTAATTTACCCGAAACAGGCCGGCGTATTATCATTTCAATGGTATAAAACACAATATGCCCGCCGTCCAAAACCGGTATGGGCAGTAAATTTAAGATACCAAGATTTATGCTGATAAGTGCAGCCAAACCAAGCACAGGCGCAAGGCCAAGCTCGGCTTGCTGTCCCACCATTTGTGCAATCATAATCGGCCCGCCTACTTGATCAAGAGGTACAACACGTTGGAAAAGCTTCACAAAGCCAGTCCATGTAAAGACCACCATGTCCCAAGTACGAATGGCACCAACCTTCGCCGCCTCAAAAAAACCTACAGGACTATGGTGAACCTCATTGGCAGCGTGAATACCTATGGCATAAGATTCCACCGTTTCGCCGAAAATATTTTTGCGGCTCATGGTTTTGGCGGTGAGTGTTAAATTGAGGATATTATCATCTCGCTCTATGTCAACGTTCATAGGCTTGCCCTTGCTTTCCTCAATGGAAGTGGCCATAGTTGACCAATTATCTATCTCTAACCCGTTAATTTTAAGGATTCTATCCTTTGGTTGCAATCCGGCCTCAGCAGCGGCACTATTTTCAAGCACAGCCCCTACAACAGGCAAAATATATTGCTGCCCATACCCATAGGCCAGCCCCCAGCAAAGCAGCCAAGCAAGGAGTACGTTGGCAAAAGGTCCGGCAATAACCACCAACAAGCGCTGCCATGCCGGACGCAAAGCAAAGCTTTCTTCCTTAGTAAAACCTTCGGGAAGCTCAGCATCGACTTCTTCGCCCACAAGCGCACAATAGCCGCCAAGCGGAATAAGAGATAGGCAATATTCTGTTTTGCCGCGGGTATATTTCAAAAGTTTTGGCCCAAAGCCAAGAGAAAATGTACTCACGCCCATGCCAAAAGCTCTTCCCATAAGGAAGTGACCTAACTCGTGGAAAAAAATTAAGCCTCCAAGCACCACAAGTACATAAAAAATACTCTGTAAAGTTTCGATCATAATTATTCCTGGATGTTAACCCTAGCACGCAGTGCGCTTCGGGTATGCATGTCTAAAGTTTGTATATGTTCTAACACAAATGAAACAGCATCTAAATCATGCCAAACAGATTCGCATGGCATTTTTTCATACATTTCCAAGGCATCTTGCACAAATTCAGCAATTTGCATAAAGGCTATGCGACCGTCCAAAAATAATTCGACGGCCACTTCATTGGCAGCATTTAAGACAATACAGGCATCTTGCCCAAGCCTCAAAGCTTTTTCCGCCAGCCCCAAGCAAGGAAAGGCATCTCTGTCAGGAGCAGTAAAGGTTAAATCACCCATAGTAAGCAAATTCAAGGGCGCAACTCCATTATCAAGGCAATGCGGAAAGGCAAGGCATTGTAAAATGGGCATACGCATATTTGGTTTACCAAGATGTGCTAATAAAGAATTGTCTTGATATTCCACGAAGGAATGGACAATGGATTGAGGATGAACCACCACGTCAAGTTTGTCTGCGCTAATGCCATAAAGATGATGAGCTTCAATCACCTCCAACCCTTTGTTCATTAGCGTAGCAGAATCAATAGTGATTTTAGCACCCATGCTCCAATTGGGATGTATTAGAGCTTCATCCTTGCTAACACGAGATAACTCGTCACGAGTTTTTTGGCGAAATGGGCCGCCGGAAGCTGTAAGAATAAGCTTCTTGATGTGATTTTCAGGCCGCCCGGCAAGCATTTGAAAAAGAGCGTTGTGCTCAGAGTCTACAGGAAGGATTACGGCGCCGTTTTTTTCACAAATATGCCGTAAAAGTGTTCCGGCAAGCACCAGCGATTCTTTGTTGGCAAGGCAAATAACCTTGCCGGCTTTTGCAGCAGCCACTGTACCCAAAAGCCCGGCAGCTCCCACCTGAGCAGAGAGCACAGTGTTAATCTCTTCAAGTTCGGCTAAATGCTCATAAGCTTCTTTACCATGAAGAATGTGCGGCTTATAACCATCGCTGGCAAGAGGGCGAATCATTTTTTTTAAGACGTCAACGCCGGCTTCATTATAAACAGCTAAATATTTTGGACGAAATTTTGTAGCCTGTTCGGCCAACAATTGTATATTGAAAGCACCTGCAAGTGCTACAACTTCAAAAAAACAAGCGTTTTCTTCTATAACTTGCAAAGCATGCACACCTATGGAACCTGTGCTCCCAAGAAGTGTAATTGTGCGTTTTGCTTGTATCCATTCTACAGACGGAGGCTGCGAGATGTACTGTAGACTACCGACTCTAGCTGGCCATAAGTGGTTTTGCATGCGCCCCCTTAACCTCAATTAAGCATATAAAATAATAATGCATCATCTTAAGATATAAAAATTTACGTTGGAAGAAAACAACAAAAAGCATAGCTTGTCACTAAAAAAATACAAACCACTGATCAACAACAGCAAAAGCAGGTAAAGCGAAAAGAATGCTGTCTATTCTATCCAAAAAACCACCGTGCCCCGGAAGCAAACAGCCTGAGTCTTTGACATTAACTGCACGCTTCAAAGATGACTCAAATAAGTCACCAAGCTGAGTAAATACATTTATCAGCAAACCAAGTAAGGCAAAATGCCACCACGCAGCAACACCAAGCCATAAACCCAAAAACACTGAAAAGACAAGACAGCCAACTAAAGATCCAAACGACCCCTCTGCACTTTTTTTCGGGCTAACTCGCGGCCAAAGCTTATGGCGCCCAAAATTTATGCCAACATAATATGCACAAGTATCAGAAATCACTACTAAACTAAGAACGTAAAACATTTTAGTGGACGTTAAATACATAGTGGGCAAAAGCAATAGGGGGATATATGCAAGCCCCATCAAGAAAATACTTTCGGGCGTGAAGCTTTCACGTTCGTCCAAAATATCAATACGAAAAAGAAAACCTAGAGCAGCGAGAATAAAACCTAGTCCAAGAAAGACAAGGGCGTCTTGAGGTCGTTGCATATGAGTGAGAATGAGCATACCAAAGCCAAGACCAATGGCACAAACACGAGAAAGAATACGACCTCTTTTTCCCCAAAAGAGGGAATAAAACTCCCACAACGCCAATGCACAGATGCTAAGCACCACGAAAAGCAGTAACATACCCCGAAGATACAAAGCAGCCCCAACAATTGCTGCCAAACTAATACCGGTAATCACTCGCTTTATATCAAAATGCGAACTCACGAAATTTGCTCCTCAGTTTTTCCAAATCGCCGCTGTCTACTGGCATAGCTTTCAAGGGCACGATGTAGTTCTTCTTCATCAAAATCTGGCCAAAATGTTTTGGAAAAATAAAATTCACTATATGCACATTGAAAAAGCAAGTAATTGCTTATGCGTATCTCACCACTGGTACGAATTACCAAGTCCGGGTCAGGCATATCCTTTGTATAAAGGTATTCTCTGAACACTTCCTCGGTAATATCTTCAGGGGCTATCTTCTCTTGCGCAATGCTCCGTACTGCTCGTAAAATTTCACGACGGCTACCGTAATTTAAAGCTAAGTTCAAATACAGTTTCGTGGGCTTTTCTGCGCTCCCTGCTGTTCGCTTTATGGCGTGAGCGAGCGCGGTACGCGCCATGAGTGGCAATTCCTCCACATCACCAAGAACATTCAATGCTATGGATTGACGCACCAAACTTGGCACTTCTTGCTTCAAAAAATCTACCAATAAAGAGAAAAGTGTACTCACTTCTTCTTTTGGTCGCTTCCAATTCTCATGCGAAAAAGTATACAGAGTTAAATAGCGTATGCCAAGCTTTAGACACTCTGTTACAACTTTTTGTACAGCATCAGCTCCTGCCCTGTGCCCGTCAGTGCGCACAAGCCCTCTTTGCTTGGCCCAGCGCCCATTACCGTCCATTATTATGGCAAGATGTTGTGGTAGATTTTCAGCCATGTAAATACTGCCTTAATTCCCTATAAGCGTCTTATTTTTTCATTTAAATTCTTTTGTCCCTTATCGCAATTCAATTAATTGCCAAATCGCAATAAGATATTACTACTATTATTTCCATAACAGATGAACACTTTTAAATCATGTGTGGTGGCAATAGCTTCCTTATAGAATTTGAAAAACAAATTCATTATTTCAAAATATTGCCCAAATGTCCAGCTGTTGCCACTAGATGTCCATGATTTCCTTTTCTTTCACTTGGCATTTTTTATCTGTTTCGGCCACATACTTATCCGTGAGTTTTTGCACATCATCGGTGGCTTTTTTTAGTTCATCTTCAGAAATAACCTTATCTTTTTCCAATTTTTTCAACTGGTCATTGGCATCACGGCGTACATTACGCACAGCAATTTTTGCATCTTCGCTATACTTCCGAGAAACCTTAACTAAATCTTTACGACGCTCTTCTGTAAGAGCAGGAATAACAATACGAATTATTTTTCCGTCATTTACAGGCGTTAAGCCAAGATCCGATTTAAGTATGGCTTTTTCAACAGCTGCAAAACCGCCCTTGTCCCACGGTTGAATGGTTAAGGTTCTGCTGTCAGGTACAGCCACTGAAGCCAATTGATTAATGGGAGTAGGCGTTCCGTAATAATCTACCTTTATATCGTCCACAAGCGCTGTGCTTGCTCTACCGGTACGCAGTTTGGCAAAATCCTTATCCATAGCTGCCACAGCTTTTTCCATGCGTTCCTCAGCATCCATCAATGCAGTATCTTTAGGCATAACATTCTCCTAATATATCAAATTAATTACAAACTATTGTCCCAACTTCTTCTCCGCATACTATACGCGAAATATCTCCACCAAACATTTTACATACTAAAATCGGGACATTATTTTCTTGAGCAAGAGCAAGAGCAGTAGCGTCCATAACGCCAAGATGCAATGCCAATGCTTCATCATAACTTACTTTTTCATATTTCACAGCATCAGAAAACTTCATTGGATCTTTATTATAAACACCATCCACCTTTGTAGCCTTAATAATGGCATCGCATTGCAATTCCATGCCTCGCAAGGCAGCAGCAGTATCAGTGGTAAAGTAAGGATTTCCTGTACCGGCTGCACAAATAACCACACGTCCTTTTTCAAGATGGCGCAAAGCTCTGCGGCGAATATATGACTCACAAACTTCTTGCATGGTTATGGCAGAGAGAACACGAGTCGGATGACCTTGCTTTTCAAGCATATCCTGCACAGCCAAAGCGTTTAGAACAGTTGCGAGCATTCCCATGTAGTCAGCACTTGAGCGTTCCATGCCCTTGGCAGACGACGACAGGCCGCGGAAAATATTTCCACCACCAATAACGAGAGCGACTTCCAAACCCATACTCACCACATTACCCACTTCTTGACAGATTTTAGATACGGTATCTACGTCAATGCCGACCTTTTGGTCGCCTGCCAAGGCCTCACCGCTTAGCTTAAGTAAAACACGTTTGTATTTGAGTTTGGACATGATTTTGACTCCTTCTTTAAAGTCTTTATAAAAATAACAGCCAAGCAAACAAAACAAAAACTACGTTTTGCCAAGATAATTGACCACACTTAGTGCACTGATTCTCATAAACAGCCAATAGTAACAAATGTATTGCACTTTGTCACTAGCTCAATTCAGCAAAAAAAACAATTCTGCATCTGTTTATAATTCAACGTATTTTCTCAGCAATTGCTTATGTAGCCACTGCCTTTAGTCAGGTTTTCTGTGGTGAATGGAGATTAGGGAGGGGTGTTTAAAGGAGGGAAGGATATGCATTTCTCGTTTTGAGAAAAGCTCCCCTTCCCCTCACACAAGTGAAATTAATCCATGTTTTCTTAAAATTCAATTATTTTTGCGCAACGCCTGCCTGAGCTAAAATCAACTCTACTTCGTCAACAGTAAGTCCGGCATTTTTAGCAATTTGCTGCGCACTTACACCGCGCCCGTGCTGATTCAAAATAAGTTCACGCAAAAATTGCGGCGAACGTGTAATACCCTCAGCTTGTGATATAAGGCGGCGTAATTCCTCTGCTCTATCTTCCATACGGGTATCAAGCGTGCGCAATTCCGCTTGACGCTGAGCAAACGATGCCACAATTTCCTTTTCCAATTCAGCATTATGCTGCAAACGAGCGAGTAATAGCTCTTGATTTGCTTGAAGTTTTTGCACTAAATCTTCTGAACGGCGCAACCGTATAAAGAAAAACAAAATCGCCACAAGCAAAATAAGCTCAATTCCTGTGAATAAAAGCACTACCCATAATGAAAGCATATATTTTTCCAAGTAAGCACGTTTGATACGCAAAAGAAGCCTATCCCCAAAATACTGAGTACTTGGGGTATTCTAAAGCGCTATTCGCTTACAGTAATATCAAATTTTCATATTAAGCAAATTGCCGACCAATGGGTCAGCAGAAATGCTCACTTCCTCTTGTTCATTTTCAGCAGACTTTCTCTGACGTTGGTCTTTGGCAAACTGTCTACTGCCCCCATCTTCATTGACATTTTCATCCGTCACACGGGAGTCCAATGTCGGATCAGGGGCATGAACCTTATCTTGATCCAGCTTTGCCATTTCTTGAGCAATAACACGCGACATGGCCAAACTGGCCTCAGGCCCGGTTACAGCATCACTTGCCGCACGAGACGTAAAGCCCATCTGTGCGTAAATCATTCCTACAGTTGGATTTATTTGCATGGCACACCTCCAAAAGAGTTATATGTGCTCGTTTTTGCTTGCAAGGTCCTTAAAATACCAACAGAGTTCTATTTACCGATATAGCTCTCAAATAACATATCGTCAACTTTTCCACTTACTAAATAGCCACCAAAGACGGAAGCCAAATCTTTTTTGATAGTACTCACATTAGCATGGTCGATAAGAAAATGATATGGCTTATTTATGAGATAATAATACACAGCATCGCGAAGCAATACCATTTTATTTTGTACTTCAAGCTGCAACTGTTCACTCTTAGTAACAATAGCAAATTTACAAACCAAGAACACAGTACCACCCTTACCATCAGGGAGCGGCACCCAAAACTGTTCAAAAGAAACGATAAAGTCCGAAGGCTTCGGAGGTGTTGTGGGTGCATTGGGGACTTTTATAATCTCCGGCTCCACAACAGGCGCTTCCGGCGGAGGGGGCGTGCGTAGCACAAACCACCACAAAGCAGCGCCGCCAACGGCTAAAACAAGCACTAAAATGATTATCAGCTTAAGCTTGCTTTTGGGTTTCTCGGCTTCCTCTGCTCCGGATTCTTCTTCGTTGTCTATTACAGCAGGCGCTAAGTCTTCCTGTGGTTCAGGCTCGTCCGCTTTAAGAAAATCTGCACCATCAAGGTCAAGAGCGACTTTTTCGTCAGGTTGACTAACAACCTCAAGATTCAAGTCCTCTTCTTGAGAGAGAGTTTTTTCATCAACATTGGACATGGCTTTACCTGCTTATGCTTGAATCGCAGCTTGTGTAAAAAAAGCAAAATATGTCTTAATCAAAGCCCTAAAACATTTTGTTATAGGAACTTTGATTTTCTTAAGACAAAATATTCTATTAAAACAAAAGCATACGAATATGTAAATTGCGTATTCCTCCCACTGAAACGGGATTTTTTGCAAAATGAGTAGCTAAAATAGTTAGTATTCCCGGCAACTAGGGGAATATCTTATCTATTTTTTGCTTGAGTGTATCAGCTGTAAAAGGCTTAACAATATAGTTTGAAACTTTAGCTTGAACAGCTTCCAAAATGTTTTCTTGCTGTGCTTC
>CAYJJP010000077.1:0-8616 GCA_964370525.1 uncultured Desulfovibrionaceae bacterium
AAAGACATTCAAAAGAATTTTTCGTAAGAAAAATTCGCGTGAAAGTTTTTTGGAAAGGCCGACCCAACGGGCGGCGAAGCCGTTTGCGTTAGCGAGCTTGCGAGCTTTACGCAAATCGAGAGCAACGCGGGTCTGGGGGAAGAACCTTTTGTTCACAAAAGGTTTTCCCCCAGAAAAATAATTACTCAGTGTATCCTTAGAAGAATAATTAATCAACGTTTCCTTCCAAAGCTTTCACAACCAAGTTGCCCATTTGAGCCGTGCCCACAAGTGTTTTGCCAACTTCCATAATATCGCCGGTACGATATCCTTGTTGCAGTACATTTCGCACTGCATATTCAATGGCAACGGCTTCATCTATGGCATTGAAGGCCAGGCGTAGCATCATGGCTGCTGACAATATGGTGGCTAAGGGATTAGCCTTATCTTGCCCGGCCAAGTCCGGCGCAGAGCCGTGTATGGGTTCGAAAAGTCCGGGAGAGGTGCTGCCCATGGAAGCAGAGGGAAGCATACCAAGGGAACCGGTGATGACGGCGGCCTCATCGGATAGAATATCCCCAAAAATATTTCCGGTAACGATTACATCAAATTGCGAGGGATCGTGTACAAGTTGCATGGCTGCATTGTCCACATACATATGCGTAAGCTCAACATCAATGTATTCTTCGTGAACTTGCGTAACAATTTCACGCCATAAGCGAGAACTTTCCAGCACATTGGCTTTATCCACCGAGCAAAGCTTTCCTTTGCGTTTACGAGCTGTTTGAAAACCCACATGGGCAATGCGGCGTATTTCATCTTCATCATAAATCATGGTATTAAAACCGACTCTTTTGCCATCACGCTCTTCCAGTCCACGAGGTTCGCCAAAGTAAACATCGCCGGTAAGCTCACGAATAACAATCAAATCAAGCCCCTTTGCTGCTGTATCAGCACGCAAAAGGCAGGCACCGGCAAGCTCCGGAAAGAGGGTTGCCGGACGTAAATTAGCAAATAATCCAAGCTCTTTGCGGATATTAAGCAGGCCTTTTTCAGGGCGTGCATTGCTTGGAAGATTATCCCATTTAGGGCCGCCCACAGCCCCCAAAAAAACCGCATCTGCTTTCTTGCAGGCATCCAGCGTTGGGAGCGGTAATGGCTCACCGGTGGCATCAATGGCAGCGCCGCCAATGAGTGCTTCTTCATAGGTAAACTCATGCCCAAATTTCTCGGCTACTGCATTTAATACTTTTCTTGCTTCTGCCACAATTTCCGGGCCAATACCGTCGCCGCCAAGTAGACAAATATGCTTTTTCATAAATAATCCTTAATCTTAGGCACTACCTAATTTTTCTTTCACATAATTTACAAGCCCGCCCGTGCCAACAAGCTCTGCCATAGCCGGCGATAGGGGAGGACACTGTATGGTGGCACCGGTGGTCACATTGGTAATAAGACCACTGCCAGCGTCAACGTCAAGTTCATCACCGTCGTTAATTTTATCCACATCATCGCCCACTTCCATGAGCATAAGCCCCATATTGAAAGCGTTACGATAGAAAATACGCGCAAAGCTGTGTCCGATAACAACCTTCATGCCGGCGCCCAAAATGGCCAGCGGAGCATGTTCACGCGATGAACCACAACCAAAATTACGCTCGGCAACCATAATATCACCGGCGCTGACACGCTTCACCCAACCCGGCTCAAGACCTTCCATGCAGTTCTCTCCAAGAATGTGCATGTCGGCAGTGACTAAAAAACGTGCCGGAATGATGGCATCCGTATCGATATGTTCGCCCACCTTATGGGCTTTTCCATGAAATTTCATAGTTATTCCTTTTTTGCCTATGGATTACAGGGCTTGTGGCTCGCTAACGGTTCCGGTCACAGCAGAAGCTGCAGCCACAAGCGGACTTGCCAAATATACTTCCGATTGCAAACTGCCCATGCGTCCTTTAAAATTGCGGTTGGTGGTGGCAACAGCACGCTCTCCATCACCCAAAATCCCCATATAACCACCAAGGCAAGGGCCGCAAGTAGGCGGACTTATAATGCAACCGGCATCCATAAAGATATCAAAAAGTCCTTCTTGCATACTTTGCTTGTAAATAGCCGGAGTAGCAGGAATAATAATACAGCGCACGCTCTTATGTACTTTGCGACCACGCAAAATCTCGGCGGCATCACGCATGTCGCTAATTCGACCGTTGGTGCAGGAGCCAATGACAACTTGCTGAATAACCACATCCTTCACTTCACTCACCGGCTTCACATTGTCAGGAATATGCGGACAAGCTACCACAGGCGACATATTGGTCACGTCAAATTGCACATGGCTTTCATACTCAGCACCGGCATCAGGCATAAGTATTTCCTGATTGGGACGATGATGCGCATTACCATAATCGATAGTTGCTTGATCAGTAGCAAAAAGTCCCACTTTTGCACCGGCTTCAATGGCCATATTTGCCATGGTCAAACGACCCTCAATGGACAAGTTCTCAATAACACTACCGTCAAACTCCAAAGCACGGTAAAGAGCACCGTCCACGCCAATTTTGCCGATAAGTAATAATATCAAATCCTTTGCACGCATATACTTTGGCATGATTCCGGAAAAACTCACCCGAATAGAAGGCGGAACCTTGAACCACGTCTCGCCAAGAGCCATGCCGCCAGCAATATCCGTTGAGCCAAGCCCGGTGGCAAAAGCACCAACGCCGCCATAAGTGCAAGTGTGACTGTCAGCACCAATGACAATGTCACCGGAACCCACAAGCCCAAGCTCAGGAAGCAATGCATGCTCAATGCCACTGTCGCCACCCTCATAATAATGCGTAAGCCCTTGCTCAGCCGCAAACTTGCGCGATACCAAAACCTGATTGGCGGAATCAATGTCCTTAGGCGGAGTAAAGTGATCCATAACAAAAACCACTTTGTCCTTGTCAAAAACTTTTTTAGCTCCCATGCCTTGGAAAGACTTAATGGCGAGGGGAGCTGTAATGTCATTGGCAAGCACAAGGGATAGCTTACAACGGACTATTTGCCCCACTTCTTGTACGGTCTGATCCGTGTGCTTTTGCAATATTTTTTGCGCTAAGGTATGTGCCATATATGCTCCTTCAGTTTTTATTTGTTTTTATGTTTTTTATTTTTGTGGCTATTGCCTTTAATCAGTTTTTTTTGGGGGAAAACCTTTTGTGAACAAAAGGTTATTCCCCCAAACCCCCTTTCCAAAAAACTTTCATGCGAATTTTTCTTGCGAAAAATTCTTTTATAATAAGCGTATGTGGCTATTGCTCTTAGTCAGCAAATGCATTTTCGTATCCACAGATTTCACAAATTTAAGCACTTATACTCTGTATAGCCTGTGGATTATTTAATTATTTGGGACTATAAACCCATGACTCATGATCTGTGAAGTGATTAACCATAATAACAGCAGGATAAGTAAAAATTTACTGAGTTAAGGTAAAAGCCATGTTTATTTTTTTGGGGGGAAGGAGCCCCCTTTTGCTAGCGCCAAAAAGGGAGCTCCTCCCCGCAAAAAAAACAATTCTTTAATAACACTCACGTTCTTTTTTAGCTAAGCGGTTCAAAGCATTAACATATGCTCTGGCGGAAGCCACCGTAATATCCGGATGTGCCCCGCGACCCACAGCACAAAAATTTGTGCTCTTATCACAAACACGCACGGTCACTTCTCCTTGCGCATCCGTACCACCCGTAATGGCGTTTACAACATATTGTTGTAATTCCGGCTTCTTATTCACAATGGAGCTTATGGTGTTAAGCAGGGCATCCACAGGGCCAACTCCAAAGCCGGCGCCGCGCTTTTCCTGACCATCAACCTCCATAACCACCGCCGCAGTAGGTGGAATCTCTTGCGTAGAAGAAGAATTGATGCTCATATGAATAAGCTTGTAGCGATCCGGAATGCGATAAATCTCTTCCAAAACTAAGGCCACAATATCTTCATCATGTACGGTTTTCTTCATGTCTGCAAGGTTTTTAACCGCAATAAATATTTGATTGACTTGCTCTTCGTTTAGCGAATAACCTAGGCCTTCAAGCTTGGATGCCACCGCATTACGCCCAGAATGCTTGCCAAGCACAAGGTCAGAAGTGGTGCGCCCCACCGATCCCGGTGTCATAATTTCATACGTTTCACGGTTTTTTAACATACCGTCTTGATGAATGCCGGACTCATGTGCAAAAGCATTGCCGCCAATAATGGCCTTATTTGGCGGAATGGGTACACCAATGGTCATGGAAAGCAAACGACATGCCGGATATAATTGCTCGGTAACAATATTACTCTCAAAATTATAATAATCCTTACGAACCCTCAAAGCCATAGCTACTTCCTCAAGCGAAGCATTGCCGGCTCGCTCGCCAATACCGGCCAGCGTAACCTCCACCTGCCGTGCCCCGGCTCGCAAAGCTGCAAGCGTACTGGCAACAGCCACCCCAAGGTCATTGTGCGCATGCACACTGAAAATAGCCTTGTCGCTATTGGGAGTATTTTCAATGACATAACGGATAAGATCGGCATATTCCTCAGGCATGGCATAACCCACCGTATCCGGCAAATTAATTACCGTAGCACCGGCCTTAATGACAGCTTCAGTCACACGACAAAGAAAATCACGATCAGAACGAGAAGCATCCTCACATGAAAATTCCACATTGGAAGTATGTGAAGCCGCACGCCTCACCCCTTCCACCGACATGGCAAGCACATCTTCCGGACTTTTGCGCAATTTATACTTCATGTGCAAATCAGAAGTGGAAAGGAATGTATGAATGCGCGGCGCCTCAGCATGCTTTATGGCCTCCCAGCACCGATCAATATCATCGGGAAGCGCCCGACAAAGACCGGCCACCTGCACATTGCGCGTTTGCTGTGCAATGGCTTGAACTGCTTCAAAATCCCCTTGACTTGCAGCCGGAAAACCGGCCTCCATAATATCAACACCCACAATCTCAAGCTGACGGGCAAGACGTAACTTCTCTGCCAAATTCATGGTGGCACCGGGGGATTGTTCGCCATCCCTCAAGGTTGTATCAAAAAAATAAACTCTATTGCTCATAAATATTCTCTATCCAATTAATTAGTTATCATTATATATTTACTTTGGCCCTCACAAAAAGCATAAATATAACAGAGGTCTAGGCCAATGTTATGCTGCCCGTGAGGGCAAAATAGTCAGAAAATTTGTATCAAAGACTTGTGATTATTTCTCATCCTGTAGTGATAGGCCACGCTGCGGATCGCGATTGCGACGAGGAAGCATAACGAAGGTATAAAAAAGACCTGCGAAAATATAAACCAAAACAACAATAAAACCTAACAGTTTAGGCTGAGAAGCAAGAAGGGCAATCAGCAATATGGTCGTGACCAAAGAACTGAAGGGATGGGCACGCAAAAATGCGTATTCTTTAAATGAATAGTATCGTACCCTACTTACCATCAATATTCCCAAAGCCAGCGTAAACATAAGAGCCAAAGGAGACGTGGTACCGGAAATACTTTCTGGGATAAATGGGGCAAAAAATATCAATGACACAACAGAACACCCGGCCGCCGGTGAAGGTAAACCCATAAAAAATTTCTTATTGGTCACCGCTGTAGACACATTAAACCGCGCAAGACGCAAGGCTGTACACGCCGTAAAAATAAAGCAGACAGCAATGCCTATACGCCCATAACTATGCAATTGCCAATGCCACATCAAAAGAGATGGCGCAACACCAAAGGCCACCAAGTCCGATAATGAATCATACTGGATGCCAAATTCACTGGCCGTATTGGTTAATCGAGCAACTTTTCCATCAAGTCCGTCCATAAGAGCGGAAAAAATGATGGCCAACGCTGCTGACTCAAAACGCCCGGCCGAAGCCCAAATAATGGCCAAAAATCCGGAAAACAAGCTTAAGCTTGTTATGATGTTCGGCAACAAATAAACGCTTTTACGGCGAAGAGTTACTTTTTCCATAACAATATTCTCAATTATTTTTTGCGAGCAACAATGCTTTGCCCAGCATACACTTTTTCACCAACGCTCACACTAGCCGTATATTCATCAGGAATATACAGGTCAACACGGGAACCAAATTTAATCATGCCAAATCGTTCACCTTTTTGCAAATTCTCGCCTTCATCAACACGGCACACAATGCGTCTTGCAATAAGTCCGGCTATTTGCACCATTGTCCATGTACGACCATCTTCATCTTGCAAGCTGTATGCGCAACGCTCGTTTTCATGTGCGGCTTTATCCCATGCAGCATTGAGGTATTTGCCGGCATAATATTGAATCCTCTCAACAGTGCTTTGCACCGGCGCACGGTTTACATGCACGCTAAATACATTCATAAAAATGCAAATACATGTGCGTTCTTCACCGCTTAAGGGGTCTTTTTGCGTGAGAACACGAATAACTTTTCCGTCAGCGGGGCTCACGGCTGTATGCTTTTCAGTGGGAACGACACGCTCCGGATCACGGAAAAAGTGAAAAGAAAACCAAGTGAGCAGCAAAAAAATCACTGCCATGGGCCAGCAAGGAACAAGTGCAAAAATCAAAGCTGAAAAAGCACAAAGAAAAATGCTTGGAAAACCTTCTTTTGTTACGCCAATTGATGCTTTATGCATAAAAACCTACTTGTAAATGTTAATAAAATATGGGCGGAGTATATGCAAAAGTAGGTTGAAAGGTCAAGCAAGAATATATGGACTTTTACAATTCATTCACGTGATATAGCCACATACACAAAAAAAATTCTTAACTTTGCTGGACATGTATTTAGTGAGCGAGTATACGAAAGGGCATGTGACGTGTCTTAAAAAGGCAAACAAAATTTTAATTGAAGATATTTAAATTAATAATATAAGTTTACTATGCTGTAAAAATTTATTATGGATTGAGGAAGGAGATAAGCAGATGCGCGAGCATATTTTACTCCATGTGTGTTGTGGGCCTTGTGCTATTATGCCCATTATGCGGCTGCGAGAGCGTGGGCATTTGACGACAGCGCTTTTTGTAAATCCAAATATTCATCCATTAAGTGAGTATTTGCGCCGTCGTGATGCGCTGATTGCATGTGCTGAAAAATTGAATTTTGATATACTCTGGCGCGACGATGTTTGGGACATACAGGCCTGGCTTGCCGCTGTTGCCGGAAAAAAAGATAGTGGTCAGGCGCGTTGTGATTATTGCTATGCATCTCGATTGGATATTTGTGCGCAACAATTGCAACTTTTGCAACAAAATAAAGCTAGTTTCACTGCTTTTTCCAGTTCATTGCTTTATTCACGCTATCAAAATCATGAGTCCATTAA
Organism: uncultured Desulfovibrionaceae bacterium; assembly: GCA_964370525.1. GTDB lineage: Bacteria > Desulfobacterota > Desulfovibrionia > Desulfovibrionales > Desulfovibrionaceae > CAYJAD01. The sequence goes on from CAYJJP010000077.1 coordinate 7,325, forward strand.
GCTTGCCGGAAACCATGCAGCACAAAAGCATAATGTACGTTTTTATTATGAAGATTACCGAGATGATTGGCAAAAAGGTATTGAATTATCGAAGGAGTTCCAATTATACCGACAAGCCTATTGCGGTTGTATTTATAGTGAAGCAGAGCGCTATGCCAAGAAATTGCAAAAACTTACGCAAACATCTAAGGAAAGTATATGAAAATAATTGAAAAATTTAAGAACGATTACAACCAAACGTGTCATCCTAGCATTTTAAAAGCGCTTGCTGACACATGTTCATCGGAATATTCCGGTTATGGTCTTGATATAATATCACAAAAAACTGCTGAGCATTTGCGTAATTTATGTCAATGTGCGCACGCTCAGGTACATTTTTTAGCCGGCGGTACGCAGACAAATCTCTTGGTGATTGCTGCTTTTTTGCGTCCGCACCAAGCCGTTATCGCTGCTGAGAGTGGGCATATTGCCGTGCATGAAACCGGTGCCATTGAGGTGACGGGGCATAAGGTGTTAACTTGTAAAAGCAGTGACGGTAAACTAGACCCAGATGCCATAAGAAATATTGTAAGTACCCATGATAATGAGCATATGGTACAGCCAAAGCTTGTGTACATTTCACAAGCCACGGAACTTGGTACTGTGTATACTTTAGATGAAATTACCGCTATTTCAAATGTTTGTAGAGAGCTTGAACTGTATCTTTTTGTAGATGGCGCTCGGCTTGGCGTTGCGCTTACACAGCATAGTTCCACTATCCTTACCCTTGCGCATCTGGCAAAACTTTGTGATGCTTTTTATATTGGCGGTACGAAGAATGGAGCACTCTTTGGGGAGGCTCTTGTGCTCACACATCCGGCTGTACAAAAAGATTTCCGTTATGCGTGTAAGCAGCGAGGCGCTTTATTGGCCAAGGGGTGGCTTGTAGCAGCGCAGTTTGAAGCTCTTTTTACTGATGATCTTTATTTTAATCTTGCCCGCCATGCCAATGAGCTGGCGGCATACCTTGATGCAAAACTCACAGCCATGCAAATCCCCTTGCTTATTCCCACAAGCACCAACCAAATATTTCCCATTTTACCCTGTAAGGTAGCTGAAAAATTAGCCCAATCTCATTCCTTTGAAATATGGGCAAGGCAAGAACAAACGCAAACAATTCGCTTTGTTACTTCCTTTGGAACCGAGCAAGCGGATGCAGACAAGCTCTTGTCTGCTCTTGAAAGTGCCATGTAAATATTATTTAGTCGTCACTGAAAAAGACATTAATGATTTAAAATAAAAGAAATTTTTAG
>CAYJJP010000078.1:0-8590 GCA_964370525.1 uncultured Desulfovibrionaceae bacterium
TGACGATGCGAGCAGGAAAAAGATGAAGACGCCAAAAGCGCACAAAAGGAATAAAGGTTTAATATTTTTTACGAATTATAAATATAAAGGTAAAAAATTACCATAGCTTGCTATAAAGCTGAATTATTTTTGCCGCAGGCCGGGCTTTTGACAATCTGCGCCAGCAGATTTTCAAAAGGTACGGACTGCTGGTTTTTGTGCGATTTTGAGCGGCTTGTAAGATTTTTTCTGCTCGCAAGGAAAAAAAGCTTTTGTAAACTTGAGCGTACTCAAGTACGTGAGTTTGCAAAAGCTTTTTTGACGATGCGAGCAGGAAAAAGATGAAGACGCCAAAAGCGCACAAAAGTAATAGAAGAAAAAGCATAAAACAACGATTGCTAACAATTACTACTAATACAATCAGAATTGCCGTGTGCAAAAAAGCGGTTAAAGTCAATTACAGCAAAATACTATCTTCCGCCATGCTCCATCCGTCCCTTTCCAAGCCAATACTGCAAGGTGCGATACAATATCTCCGGCGAAATGGGCTTAGTAATATGCTCGTTCATGCCGCTTTGGATGCTTTTCTCTCTATCTCCGCTCATGGCATGAGCAGACATGGCAATGATTGGTATATGGGCGAATTTAGTAATTTTACGAATTTCCTTGGTCGCGGTAAGCCCATCCATAATGGGCATCTGAATATCCATAAGCACTAGGTCATAAGTTTTAAGCTCTAACATATCAAGTGCTTCTTGGCCATTATTGGCAATATCAAGCGTATAACCGGCACTTTTCAACAATTCCTCTGCAATAATTTGATTAATGGCGTTATCTTCCACCAAGAGCAAATGCCCTGATGGCGGCCCTGAATCTAATTGGTGTTGATCGTCAACTTGAGCACGCAACGACTCACGTTTGCTGTCAGAAACTTGAAAATAGGCTGTAAAATAGAATGTAGAGCCGATATTTGGAGTACTTTCAACCCATATTGTCCCTTGCATAAGCTCCACAATACGCTTTGAAATGGCAAGCCCAAGCCCTGTACCGCCATATTTACGCGTCACTGAAGTGTCAGCTTGACTAAAGGCATCAAAAAGCCCATCAATCTGATCTTCTGACAATCCTATTCCCGTATCCTTCACGGAAAAATTGCATAAAATATCACTGTCATTTTGGACAGCAGAGGTAATTTCAAGCTGTATTCCGCCTTCAGACGTAAATTTGATGGCATTTCCCACAAGATTTATCAGCACTTGCTTAAGGCGCAAAGGATCACCCATGAGCATGGTTTGTGCATTATCATCGGCATTAATTTTAAGGTACAACTTCTTTTGCACGATAGCATTGGCAAAAAGATGATGAATTTCACTAACTATATCATGGATGGTAAATGAAGTAACCTCCATATCAAGCTTGCCGGCTTCAATTTTCGAAAAGTCCAAAATATCGTTGATGATGCGCAAAAGTTCCTTGGTAGAAAAAAGCGCTTTTTCCATATAATCTTGCTGCAATTCAGTTAACTCTGTAGCGGATAAAATATGCAAGAGTCCCAAGATACCATTCATGGGCGTGCGTATTTCGTGACTCATATTGGCGAGAAACTCACTCTTGGCCATGGCATTTTTTTCGGCAGCATCCTTGGCAAGTTCTATTTCACGCAATAGAGCTTTTGCTTCTCGTAAATCAGCAACATATCCAATATATAAATCTTCCTCTTCAACATAGGCTCGAGTAAGCGTAATATCCGTGGGAATGTCTTCACGCTCAGAACCATAGGTCAAGCATTCAAAACGACTGCTTCCGCTTTTTGCAACTTCGGCAAATTTTTCTTGAAGGAAAAGTGTAGATGGCGTTCCGCAAGGTTGGTTTTCAGGAAAATAACTCATGACATTTGCAAGATACACTTGCTTATTGGCAAAACCGGACATGCGTATAGCCTCAGCATTACAATCCAAAATTTGCATATCAGCCGTCAACATGTTAATACCCAAAGGTACACCTTCAAGGATGGCTTGGGTGCGTTTTTCAGCAGCTTGTGCCTTGCGTATACTCTTCTCAACATCCCGTAAATCTTTATAAAACACCACAATCATATTTTGATCGTTATGCCTTACAAGCACAGCCGTCGCCTCTGTTGGCACTTCCTTGCCATCAATGGTGCGCCCCATCCAAGGGCCGGTGGCAACACCGTCCGTCAATGCTCTGTACAAACTCGCCTTCATTTTGTCCAGAGAGGAAATGCCTTCGGGTTGAAATTCCGGATAAAGGTGTGGGAGATTTTGTAAAAATTCTTGCCTATCATTTAAGCCAAACGTTTTAGCCATAGCTTTGTTACAATCCACAGGAATGAAATTCTGATCCCAAATCATGGAGCCGACGGGAATAGCGTCAAGCATAATTCGGCTATATTCTTGGGATTCTTGAAGCTTTCGAGTAAATTCGTTATGTTCGCGTAAGTCTTGGAGAAAGACAAAGCGAAGCTTTTCAGTTGGCAAGTTGCACAATACAAAGGTTGCCGTAAGGGGGATTTCTTCACCGCTGGTGTTCATGTGTACGACGTTTTTGCGCAGATAGTCTTTTTCCTTGGTTTCTTGCAATAATTTAGTGGCAAAATCAGATGATTTTTCGCCATTTGGTTGATATTCCGGAAAGGTTTTCCAAAAGTTATCCATAAATTCTTGGGTGCTTTCAAACTGAAAAAGTTTTGCTGATTCTTGGCTGGCAAATAACATGGTAACATCTTCTGACCACACTTGCACAGCTAAGGGCAAAGCATCTAACATAGCCGAAAAAAGCATATTACTTCTTTGCGCTTCAGCGTGCGCTTTTTGCAGTTGCTCTTGCGTTTCTGATAGCTTAGCTTCACAAAGGGCGAGTTTTTGTTCTGTTTCTTCTTGTTTGATAAGTAAGGCTTGATATTCTGCAAATGATATTTCAGAGTTGGGGGACATAGTATTTTAATTCTCCATAATATTAGATTATATGAATATAGAATCCATAGTCCTTAAGTTTAAGCCTCAAATATGTATCGGGGTTAGCAACAAATTACTTGCTGCCATCTTTGAACAGGACTTTATACTACTTTTACAGCTTAAAAGCATAAAAAAAGCATCATGGCGCTTTTGTGAGCTTATATAATTGGCGTCACAATGTCAAATATTACCATTAAGGCCAAGAAGTAATTTTTTTCGGTATACATTAAAAAAAATACTATAACCTATTAAAATTATAAAATATCAATCATGTAACAATTCTTTTGATTTTTCGTCACACATTTGTAACATGAAAAACCGATACCCTTTTCAGCGCTGCAAGGCAAACCTAGGAGCCTTGAGCCAATACCCAAACAAAAAATTAGGAGTTATTTATTATGAAGTTTTCACGTATTGTACTTACAACTTTATTGACTCTTGGCCTTGCCATGCCGGCTCTTGCCAAGGAAGACGTTGTCATCAACGGTTCAACCACAGTGCTTCCGGTTATTCAAAAAACCGCCGAAGCCTATATGGCAAAGAATCCCGACGTGGCTTTGTCCATTTCCGGCGGTGGCTCAGGCAATGGAATCAAAGCACTTATTGACAATCTTTGCAATATTGCCATGGCTTCACGCGATATTTCCCCAAAAGAAGTAAAACTCGCCGAAGGTAAGGGCATTAAACCAAATCGTATCGTTGTTGCCATTGACGCCCTTGTACCCGTAGTTCACCCTGAAAACCCAGTAAAAAACCTTTCCGTTGAACAACTCAAGGGTATCTACAGCGGTAAAATCAGAAATTGGGAAGAAGTTGGCGGCCCTGACAAACCCATTGCCGTTATTTCTCGTGACACCTCTTCCGGTACTTATGAAACATGGCAAGAAAAAATCCTCGGTAAAGATCGCGTTGCTCCTTCGGCTCTCTTGCAAGCCTCAAGTGGCGCCGTAGTTCAAGCCGTTGCCAAAAACGTGCTTGCCATTGGCTACATCGGCTTTGGCTATGTGAACGACAGCACCAAGGTTGTAAGCATTGGCGGCTTAACTGCCAGCCCCGAAACAGCTCTTTCCGGCTCATGGCCCATCGCTCGTGAACTTTATTTGTTCACCAATGGTACCCCAAGCGGTGCTGCCAAGGGCTTTATTGACTATGTGCTAGGCGCAGAAGGTCAAAAACTTGTTAAAGAAGTGGGCTTTATCCCATTATCTAAATAGTAATCAGCCATCTCCCCCTTGTCTTACACTCAAAACAAGGGGGAGTTTTTATGGGGCAAACATGAAAGAAAAATTCATCAATTGGATCTTGGCAACGGCGGCTACCTTTTCGCTTGTTTCTCTTTTGGGAATCATGCTTTTTTTATTTTACGAAGGACTCCCTATCTTTAAAACCATATCTGTATCTGAATTTCTTTTTGGGGAATATTGGTACCCCACCTCAGATCCAGTAGACTTTGGCATCTTCCCATTATTAGTCGGCTCCATAGCCGTCACCGTTTTAGCATCGCTCATTGCGGTGCCTCTTGGCGTTATGACTGCAGCATACTTAACAGAAATAGCATCAACCTCCGTAAGGCGCATAGTAAAACCCTTTGTGGAATTGCTCGCCGCACTCCCTTCGGTAGTTATCGGCTTTTTTGGCATGGTCGTCGTTGCTCCCATACTACAAGACACCTTTGAAATCGCCACCGGCCTCAACCTTTTCAACGCCAGTTTGATGCTTGCCTTCATGTCCGTGCCAACCATCTGCTCCGTTGCCGAAGACGCACTCTTTGCCGTGCCACGCTCCCTACGCGAAGCCTCCCTCGCCCTCGGTGCCACACGCTGGGAAACCACAGTGCGAGTAGTCCTCCCAGCCTCCCTCTCCGGCATAGGCACAGCAATAATGCTCGGCATGAGCCGCGCCATCGGAGAAACCATGGTCGTTCTCATGGTAGCAGGCGGCGCAGGCATGATCCCCATGTCCATCTTTGACCCAGTACGCCCCATGCCCGCTTCCATCGCCGCCGAAATGGCCGAAGCACCCTATAGAGGCGAACACTATTACGCCCTTTTTGCCATAGGCATGGTCTTGTTTTTATTCACTCTTTGCTTTAACATGATTGCTCAACACATAGCAGAAAAACATAAGCAAGTCGGCTCATCAAGCCTATAGGAGAACTCATGAAATTTGCAACATCCAGCTCCCAACGCATGCGCCGCGAAAATATTATGTTCGGTGTCTTACGCCTTGCAGCCTTTATCAATGTTTCTGCCCTAATTATTGTATGTGCCTTCCTAGCCATCCAAGGCTTCCCCGCACTCTCGTGGGAATTTCTCACCGAAGCACCACGCAACATGATGACCGAAGGCGGCATCTGGCCTTGTATTCTAGGCACCTTCCTCCTCGCACTCGGCTCACTTATCATAGCCTTCCCACTTGGCGTTGCCTCCGCCATTTACTTACACGAATACGCCGGACGCACCACCTTCGCACGCTATATTCGCCTTGGCATCAATAACCTTGCCGGTGTACCCTCCGTGGTTTTCGGACTCTTCGGACTCGCTTTTTTCGTGACCTTCCTAGGCATGGGCGTTAGCCTGCTCGCCGGTGTTTTAACCCTCGCCGTGCTCACACTACCCGTAATCATCGGTACAGCCGAAGAAGCCCTACGCACAGTCCCAGATACTTACCGCGAAGCATCCCTAGCCCTTGGCGCCACCAAATGGCAAACCATCGCACGCGTCGTACTACCGGCAGCAACTCCCGGCATGCTCACCGGCGCTATCCTCGGATTGTCACGCGCAGCCGGAGAAACCGCCGCCATCATGTTCACCGCCGCCGTATTCTATACACCAAAAGACCCAGAATCCGTATTTAGCTCTGTCATGGCACTACCATACCACATGTACGTCCTCGCCACCGCCGGAACAGAAATCGAAAAAACACGCCCCCTACAATACGGAACAGCACTAGTCCTCATTCTCCTAGTGCTCGGAATGAACATTTTTGCCATCTACCTACGCGATAGAATGCAAAAAAGTAGAGCATAAAAAATTGTTAGGGAAACATTGATTAATAAATCAGTGTTTCCCTAAAAAACTCTGCGAAAATTACTTCGTTCGATTTTCAACATTTCTTCTTCAGCATAAGGGTCATAATTGACTGTGCCGTCTTTAAGACTAGTGCTAGGTGAATATTCATATACGGCGCCATAGGGTGCTACATAGCGCAACACCACATTTGGTCGAACATCACTAACATTACAGCTAAAAAACATAAGCTCATCGGCTTTGTAGGTATGTAATAACTTTCCGCTTTGCAGTTTTCCGTCATCTGTAAGGATGACTTCATAGGCACGAGTTTCTCCGCCAAACTTATTGCGCACCACATACATTTCTTCACCGCCAAAGTCATTGTGATTGATGGTGGCAAGTTCTTTATCAGTATAATATGGGGATAAATCGGGCATACCTTGCCAATCATTTTTGTATCCAAGGAATTTTACCGCAAAGGGATTGGCGTGCATATCTGGATAGAGAATATGATCGGTAAAAAGGGCGTACATTTTCCACGGGCTTTGAGCTTGTTTTTTACCTTGTAAACCCCAATAGTTATATGTTCCATAGCCTTCTTGCGGCGCAAATGAGGTATGGGATAAGTCTCTTACTTCATTAACAATGGCACGCACAAAAACATATTCTTGCAGATTTAATTTTTTAAGGATGGGTAAGGCATTTTGCAGTAAGAGCACGGTTTGATGCCCGGCCTGCGCAGCGGGTATTGTATTAATTTTTTCGATTATATATCCGGGAATATAAAGTCTTTCGGGAATACGATTTTTGAAATGCTCCACATTAATACTCCAAAAAGGGTCATCAATAGCGACGGTCATGCTTTTGAGCCTGTCAAAATTATTTGTGGTAAAATCTTGAAAATATCGTACCATTATTTCTTCGTGGACTGTTTTGGGCGTATCTTCGAGGATAAGAAAACGTCCTTCATTAAATATAGCCGCAGGTCCTATAGCATCAACGGCTGGATATGGGGCAAGCTTTTGCTTTTCTGTTGCATTAAAAACATTAAGTTCTTCAATATTTTCAAGAGTGCAGTTGCTTATTACCACACTTTGTAAACCCTTTGTCCATTGCTTATAGAGTTTGGTAAAGCTTTGCTTATCTATTTCCATGTCGTCAACTTTATAATGTTCTTGGTCGGTATAGGTTGCCACAAAGTTTTTTGCTTTCACAAAGCCCATATGGGTGAGCTCCCAAAAGGTTTTTTGCCAGTCCATAGCATCGGAGGCATCACCGCTAACAAGGTATTTTTTCTGCCCCATTGTGGCCACTTGTACAGTGGCTGAAAGCCCTTGGCGCAAGAGCGGAAACGACCCTAGATGCTTGATATATTTTCCTTGATCCAAAGTAAACACTTGTAGCGCCGTGCTTTCGGGTTGAGTGCTTGCGCCCAACTGCGATGTTTCTTTATTCATGCGAACAAGGATAAGCTCTTTTATGCCATCATTATTAAGATCAATGACTTGAATATAGGGAACACCCCAGACATTATATAACTCCATGTCTTTAATTTGCTGCGAAGCAAGGGAGCCCCATTCTTTTTCATAGGCAGCAAGAATGGAGGTATACACACCATAATGAGTGCGTTTTGAAGCATTGGCATGCGCTACGGGAAGTGCGTGTGTGAGGGTTATGCTTATGCAAATTATGATCAATATGCTTATATTTTTTACGATTAACATTATTTTTCTCCTTCATCGCTAACGAGAACCATTAATCTTGCGTAAAGTATTAAACAATATATGCCTATTTTGCATACTATAATCTATGGGCGTTGTTTTTATAAAATCTTTGCAAATATACGCTGTTTCAGTACATTTAAAGTTATTTGTTCCATTTTTTGTTTCACAGAGAGGCTTAATTATTTCTTCGGAATCCCATGAAGTATGGACGGCCACGATTTTTTGCCAAGCCTGACACGCAGCGTCGCCTTTTATCACAGTGTCATCCACTATAAGACCAAACAAATAGCTATCATAAAGAATGGTTCGCGGAGCATTGATGTAGGCGTTTTTGTTTAATCTTAAGTCATTTTCTTTGTATTGCGTACCGGGACCGTTGCGCATTTTTACACCATAATCTGTGGCTGTGGCATAATAATATTGCTGTGAAGACTGCGCCAGTACGTTTTCATGAAAATACATGCAGGCGAAACTACTGCATAAGCAAAACAGCAAGAGAGTTTGTGTTATTTTTTTATGCATATATTATCCTTTACTCGCTAATTAGTTGATTAAATTTATTTAGGGAAACGCTGATTTATTATTTTTTTGTGAGGGGGGAAGGGGAACTTTTTCCAAAGCCCAAAAGCTTCCGCGTTGCTCTCGATATCCGTAAGGCTCGTTCCTCGCCTAACGGCTACGCCTTGGCGCCCTTTGGGTCGGCCTTCCCCCCTCACACTCCCCCCTTCCCCTCAAAACGCTTTAATTATTGTAATTTTCAATAAATTGAAAATTACAATTCTCTAAGGATGAAATGAAAAATTGCTTTTTTAATGTTGATTTAATTTGTAAACGCATATAATTTTTTGTGGCTATTACCTTAACTCAGCAAAAACAAAAATGTATTTATTTTTCCATATAT
>CAYJJP010000079.1:0-8565 GCA_964370525.1 uncultured Desulfovibrionaceae bacterium
TTAATAGCTGCTATGTATTAATTTTTACTTGCCCTGAAGCATTTAATTCTGTTTCAAAGCGTAATACCTGCATTCCAAATTCTTTTTTGAGCGTTCCTTCAAGGGTAAATACAGCATCAAGCGGCTTGTCTGAGCGCGGGGTGTAAGTAATTGTTGCGCTAAGCAAACGTGGCTCATATTGCAAAATAACCCGTTCCAATTCATCAATAAATTCTTGGATGCTTTCTTCACTGAAGCTATGCCCAAGGTCTGTTATGTCTGAAATTCCATATTCAGGGGCAATGGGCACACTTCCTTTATTCGTATTTAATATGGAAGTTAGGTTACGACGCAAGGATCTTTCAAGTTTTTCGGTGTCTGTCAACACAGGCTCAGTAGAGTGTTTCGGCTGAGCTATATCGGAAATTCTCTCTAAAAGAGTTAATGGATTCATAGTTAATACTCCATAAATGTTTTCCGTTTTATTTTTTACACTGTGTAATTACAAAGGGTAATGTTTTAGCAGTAAATTTCCGACTTTGCAGTAGTTCACCGGCGCCACTTATGCTATATTTTACCTCGACAGAGTTCACTCCAATTTGTTTTAACTGAGGTGCTTCTTTTGCAAAGTCACTGGCTTTGAATGTTTTTTTACCGGTGGCAAAATCTTCGAGGAAATTAATAAATCCATTTTCTCCGATATACAGCACGTCCAATGTAAATCCTTTGAAGCGTATGCTAAGCTTTGTATCTCCACATCCGCCTTCTTTCCAAGTGAAAGCAAGGGATGTCGGGCTGTTATAGTTAATAAGCTCTTGTTTTTCTGTGGTGCACTGCAATGAAAGATCCACAGCATAAGGTATTTCAGTTGCGTTGTCATTTACGTTCACAGGTAATGCGCTAATCGTTATTGCATATTCTTTTTGCGCTGGTCTAAAGTCATGTATTCCGGTATTTAAGAATTCCAAAAAATCATTGGTGAAAGGTATAGAGTGTCCACTCACTATTTCAGGGCGGTAACCGTTGATGGCAGAGTGTAAAAAAGGTTCCAATGTACCAGAGGAAAAACGACGAACAAGTCCTTCATCCTTACCGAATAAACTTTGTTGCAATTGACTTGGAACCAGTTTGCCGGCCTCAGAAAGAATAGTGCCTTCCCAAAGTGTTTGAATTTCACAAGCTGTTTGATTTACAAGCACATCTACAAAAAATTTTACAGGCCCCTTGGTGAGTGCAAAGACCGGAGAGTCAATGGCAGGTGTCGGGTTTACTTCTGCATTCATGGCGTTTGCAGCCGCTATGGCAATATTTAAGGGCGCCTGTTGTGCCTTGGGATTTTTTTCACTGGGGAAGGATTCTTTTAATGCATTAAATGCAGTTGCATTTGTGCTTGTGGCAGCTGCAAGCGGCTTTAATGATTCTAAATACGCCTCCATTTCAGTTGCTAAGCCTTGGCTGCGCAATTCACGTTTGCGTAGATCTTCATTGAAGTTTGCACTGGTTTCTGTCACAAGTTTTTCTGTTTTCAGCTTTAGATTTTCTATAAAAGTAGGTTCTGTTTTCCTAGCTGTTTTGGTAACAAGGGCAATGGAGCGAACCACAACATCAAGGTTGTCCACCCAATCAGGAACTGAGGCTAAATAGGGCCGAATAACCTCTATTTCTTTTCTCATGCGTATAAGAATGTCAAAAAATGGATTATGTTCAGAACTCATGTTAAAAGCAGCATAGGAAGAATTCGGTAATAGGGCAATTTCTTTAGCTTTTTCTGCGAAGTCCAGCGCAAATTTTTTCCAAGCATTGATGTATTGGAGAGAATACTTATTCAAGAAATCTTGAGAAAGATGAGTTGAGTTATCGCTCAAAATAAGATTGATATTATTTAAATAATCCAACGTTACTTTAAGTCCTTGGCTTGTATATACCGGATCAAGAGTTATGGATTTTATGCCTTGCTGAGTAGCTTCCGGCCAAAAGTCAGCACCGGTAATTTTAGGCAAATTGGACAATGTGCTGGCACGATGTAAAATCCAATCAATGGAAAAGTCGTTAATCTTGGGGAGAGCAGCTAAGGTTTTCTTGATGTTATCCAAATATCTTTGGGTATATTTTTCATCAAGGCCTAAAGTCGCAATTCTGCGTGTTATGCTGTAGGCAAGAGAGGGCGCAAGATACGGTAAATGTTTAACATTCAGGGCTTCCATCATAGTTTGTGGCATGGCCGGAATTTTTAAGAGTTCTTCAAAAGATTTATGTTGCACGGTTGCGCCATGAACCAAGTCATATAGCCAAATGAGGCTTGAGATATAAGTGAAATATTCAGTACTGTCAGTATTTTCTTTAATTGAATCTTGTTTCTCTCTAAGGTAGTCAAATACTTTAATCAAAATAGTTCTGCCAAATTCGTTTCCAAGATGCATCTTGTATTGTTCATAGGCCTCTATACCTTGTGAGAAGCCGATAGCGTCGCTGAGAAAAGCCTTAGGCGTTGAAATCTCTTTTTCTATTTCTGCTTCATTGCGAAAGCGAGTTTCAAAATTTGTAATGCTTTGTGCCATAGTGTTATGGCTGGAAATGAGAGCTTGCTGTGGCATGGTATCCAAAACTTTTATTGTAAAATTATAGCAATAGCTAAAAAGGACACCCAGTCCAAGGGTAAAGCATAAAAACACTGTGTAGGAAAGTATGCGAATAGAATTTTTCCAGCGCAAATATTCTGCAATGGGGTAGGGGAGAGCTCGATCGGCAGGAAGAATTTTTTTGTAAAAATCGTGCAAAAAGACGCCGCCAACGGCTTCTGTGGTGCTCATTGCGCCGCTGATAATGTTCTTAAGCGCTGAAAATGAGCTGGATTTTTGCTCAGCATTGCGCAAAGCGCTTGAAAAGAATATACCGCGCAGAACCGGTGGCTCTTGGTACGGATTAGGCATAAAAATTTCTTTGGCGTACGTCTTTAAGGAAGGAAGCATAGCTCTGAATTCTTCAAAGGCAAGCAGTTGAAATGGAGCATATTCTTGAGAGAAAGGCTTTGTCAGATTGCCTTTTTTGCCATAAAGGCAAAATGAACGCACATACTCCAATAGGTCGTGCATGGCATTATCTATTTTTACATCAACGGGAACAAGATTCTTCTTGCTAGATTCTTGAATGAGTGTACCCATGCCTTGTTGGCGCATTTCAAAAGGTAAATGCTCCAAAAGTTGCCCCATGCCGGGGAGCATGTCAATTTTACTGATCATAAGATAAACGGGGAAAGTAGCGCCCAATGTTCGCATGATTTGGTCGATGCGCATGCGCAAATACCTTGCTTCATTTACAAGGTGTGCGCCTTCACCGTAAAGGGTTGTGGCAGAGATTAAAAGCACAAGTCCGTTGAGCGGCTCTTTGCGGCGATATTTGGCAAGGTTAGTTAAGAAAACTTCCCATTCTTCGTTGTCAACTATGTCATTTTCCGGAATAGCGTAGCGTCCGGCTGTATCCATAATGATAGCCTCATTGAAGAAATACCAGTTGCAATTGCGTGTGCTTACTGAGTTTCCTTCTGAGCCTACATCGGTTTGCATGGCTCGCAATCCGGCAAACTCTATGGAAGAGGATTTACCTGAGCCGGATTTTCCCATGACCATGTACCACGGCAAGGCGTAAAGAGGGTTGCCAACGCGCCCCAAATACGTTGCGCGAATAATGGATATAGCTCTATCCCATCGATTTTTAATGAGTGTGCTGTCTGCTTGGTGGGTGTGAATTGCGACACTGTCCAGAGTAACAACACTTTTTATTTGTGCATGTCGTCTTCTAAATGTGAGTATTCTTCGTAATAATACATAGGCAAGTACAAGGGTGATTATTCCTCCGCCTATGCCAAACATAACTGTTTTGGAAAGTTCAAAATATATGCCGGCAAAATATATTATGCCCACAATAAGGGTTATGACTATAATCCATAGAATTATACGGAATAAAACTTTAAAAAACGCACCCATTAGGATATTACTCCTTGTAAAAAGGTAGTCAAGAGATTGTTAAGTTTTTCATTAAGCACAAAATAAAAAATAACAAGGCTAAGTGCCGGAATGACCCAAAGAATATAATCCAGTACATCAAACTTCTTGAAGAAGTTTTTTACCTTTTGGGGCTTACGCCTTTGCGCTGCTTTTTGCGGCTCAAAAAAGAACATGCTGTGAAGATTGTGATTTACCGTGGGAACAACCATACCAATCTTTTGTAGGTAGCTTTCTATAACTTCCGGTTGATTGTAGTACATGCCTTCAAATCCTTGATTTAGACACAATGCATACACTTCAAGCACGGCAATCATGGACTGATTCATGGCGATATTTTCATGCAGCGTTTTTGCTTCTTCCATGTTATGTTCTTCAGCGCTGAGACTTAGCGAATGCTCTTGAGCTGTTTGCGTTTTTGGAAGAACTTGCTCTTCGGTTGCTTCAAGTAAATTATTTAAAATGCTGAAAAAAAACTCACCGGCAATGGCTGTGTTATGGCGTAAATATTGTAGCGGTGACTTCATCCACTCAAGCCTTCCTTGCCAAGTTGTGGAAGAAATCAAAATTTCGTCTATAAAAGCAGAAGCCGCAAAGTCTGCAATTTTTACATGTTCGCTGGGCATTCCTTCCATGGTTGCAGCTCTATTGGCGAAATCCATGAGCGACATAATTTTTTGGCGCAAGGTAATAGCGCTACTGTTAGGGTCATCGCTAGTGTTGTGTGCATCGGTTGTGGGTATACTATAACCGTCCGGCATATCAGTATTTTGTTTTTGAGTATACTTTTGCGGCATGGCAAAAAGCATGGCAGTGAGTATGGCTTCATTGAAAAAGTCTGAGCGCATAATCTATTGTCCTGTGGCTACAAATTTAATAACGGTATCTTCCGGAGCACCTTCCCAGAAAATACTGATGGTGCTTTGATCGATGATGTTTTTCCATAGAGCATTGCTTGTTTCTATGCGATACCAAGCAACTTTGGGATTTTTTATGAAGCCCGGTGGAGGCGGTGAATTTGTGAGCTGTACTCCGGAAACTGCCTTGGCAGTGATGACATGCAAGCGATCTTTTGCTCCCACTTTTGCAAGAAAGGGTAAGTGTTCTGCCAAGTTTTCAGACATTTCGTTGGATGTAACGTTAAGCCAATACTTTCCGTTGGATAGAATAAAGTCATCGGGGATTTGTGCTGTAAAATATGGTGAGTCCGGAAGAAGCTCTATAATTTTTGAATTTTCAATGCCAAGGTTATTTATTAAGCGTGTGATGAGCCCGCAAATTGCAGGAAAACATGAGTTTAATTTTTCATGGTTATATTCGGGGATTCCCTCGCTTTGCCCGGTGGTGCGCCCAAGGCAATCCATATCTCCATAAAATGATGAAAGTTCACCGGCTAAAACTCGCAACTGCCCGTATACATGCCATGGGTGTGTATTGGTTTGAGCGCGAAGATGCGCTAAGTACGGAATGTGTCGGTTAAGTATATTAAGTGCAGTAAAATTAAGCATAAAACGCATGTCAGGATTGTCTGCGGCAACGTTGCTCTTGTAGCCTATGAGCCTGCTGGCGCAAGAAAGTGCCGTATCGCATACCTCTTGTAAAAGCTGCATAAAATAAGGATGTCCGTCAATGCTGATAAGTGGCGGCAAAAAATTAATGGTACGCTCAACGCTTTCGCCTACTCTGTTAAAAAGTGCAATGGGTAAACATTCATAATTCGTATAGAGGTTTAAATCTATATCACGAATAAGAATGGGCGCGTAAGAAAGGTGTTGTACGGGAGTTGGAGCTGCATTTGAGTACATATCGGGAAGAGCATCCGGATTTTCCGTATATTTGTAGCGACTGTTGATAGCATCTGATTGCAAAGTGGCATTTTGTCCACTGGCTTTATTCAAGGCAAGTCCGACATAAAGTATGCCTGTTTTATCGGGCAAGGGCCAATCGCTGTCAAGGGCAATGGGAGGCAAATGTGTATCAAAGGGAACGTTTACTATGGCGCCGCTGGGAAAAATTGCTTCAAGCCTTTCAAGAGCCAGTGAGTGAGTATTGTCTGTTCCTGCAAAAACAATGCGCCTTATTCCCCAAAAATGCGGGAGACCATACACGCGCAAAACATCTATGTGGTCATGCGTTTGAGCATCCATAGCTTGAAAATGCTGAGGATGGAGAAATAGTCCTTGACTCCAAAAAACTGGTCTTTGTCCTTTCACAATCGTTACCTCTACGCCTTTCGTTCTATTATATTTTCAAGAGTACATTTATTAGCTTATTTCTTAGCATCAGAAGGCTTTTGCGAATTTTCTTGCTCTATATTTTTGCCTTCATCAGCATTTTTGTTTTGAGGTGTTTCAGCCACATCGTCATTGCTTTTTTCCTGCGATTGTTCTTCAGACAATTTGCCGTCCTCATTATGCATGGTTTGTTGTGTACTCTTTTTGATTTTCTTTTTATATTTGATTTTTTTTCCAACAATTTCGTGGTTTTTAAATTGTACGTCGAGGATTATACTTCCGGCGCTGTAAGTATCTGTTTTGAAAACAAGACCTTCACTCGACTTTTGCAGACTTATGTGCCATGCCCTCACAGATTTAGAAGGCGTGGATTTAAAGTAACCCCCAACAATACCAATAAACTTAGCACCTTCAACTCGGTCAAGTGTTTCGACTTTTGCTTCGTCCGGCTGGATAAAAGTTCTTGTAACGTCTTTTACTGATTTATCAAAAGATTCAGCTTTTAGCAAGGCTTCAACACCATTTGACTTTCGACCTAAACTTAAAAAAGGATCCGGATTGTCAAGTTGGTATATAATCACTTGCAAGCTATGTGCTTTGGAGTCATACCAATTGAGGTCGTCTGTGGCTTGCATATAAAGAGTGATTGCATCTTTTGCGCGTGGCCACAAAACCAAATCCGGATCTTCTGCAACTTTTGACGGCTGAGGGGGCGGGTCGCCTCCGCATCCGGTCATCAGCCCACAGTGAAAAATTACAGCGAAAAAGGCAAAAAACAAAGGACGAACTAAACGAAATAGTGGAGACACTCTTGGCCTGCAACTGGACAAAACATTGGTGATAGTATATTGAATCATCATGGTTACTCGTATTCTGCATAAGTGTTTACAAATTGCAATTTTGTTTTCGGCATTTATTTTGATGCCGCCCCTTGCCTGTGCTGAGCTTATTATCCGTGATATACCGCTCAATCGTTTGCCCGAATGGAAAAAACGCGAACTACTTATCATAAACAATCGACATGAAGAAGTTACTCCGCTTACTGTTTTAAACACTGTGCAATTAAACACCGGTTTATGGGCAAAAAATTCATTGCGTGTTCGTTTGCCTGCAGGAGAAATACCTCCCGAATGGCTAAGTATTATACAACAAGCCAGTAAATTGTATAATGTACCTGAGGCGCTCATAGCTGCTGTTATACGCGTTGAGTCAAATTTTAACGCCAAAGCCGTTTCGCCCATGGGGGCAAGGGGTGCTATGCAAATAATGCCCAGCACCGGCAGTTATTTGGGATTGAGCAACTTTTTTGATGCTGCTGCCAATGTCAATGCCGGAACCGAATACTTGGCGCAATTGCTGCAAGAATTTCCGGGGTTGCATCTTGCCCTTGCTGCTTATAATGCAGGCCCACAAAGGGTTCGTGACTTTAAGGGTGTACCTCCCTATAAAGAAACTCAAAATTATGTACGGTCGGTGTTAGAGTTTTACGAAGACTATCGCCGTCATCGTTGATTTTCAATGTGGACCTTGGGCTTCTTCACGTGATTCTAATTTGCTAGATAGGTAATTTTAAAATTAATGTTCTATTTTAACAATTATTTATCTAGCTAGTAGTGGTTAGTAGTTAGTTGATGAGGTCGCTACGCTCCACATTAAAATGATGAGCGTATCACAACATTCACTGCCCACTACCCACTGCTCACTAATTTTTTATTTAGCTGATACTTATTGTTAAGGAATGCGTAATTCAAGTGCAATTCCCGTATCAGTCGGTGCTTTTTGAACTAATTTTATGTTACGCACAAAATTCATGCTTTTGGCACGAATAACTAATCGTAATGTTTTTGCTTTTGTTATTATAAGTTTCACGTTTTCAATCTCGGGGATTGACGTAGCCAGTTCCTTAGTATCTACAGTTCCCTTCCAAGATTTTCCAAAATCTACCACATAGGTAGGGGAGTTTTTAATGTAATAGCTAACTATTTTAGAAGGATTGAAGCCATTTTTTTTAGCCGGAACATAGTCTACACTAAAGAGAAGTGCTTTGGGGTCATCTTTTTTCAGCGCAAAGCTTTCACCATCCCAAATATTAAGAGTGGCGTCTGCTAGCGGGCGAGTTTTTTTGGGCGGCGCCGGTGGTGGTATAACTTCCTTCGGTTGTTCCGGTTGCTCTCCCAAAACAGGTTGTTGTTTTGCTACAAGATTTTTTTGAGTTATTTGATGCGCAAAAAATGGAGTTTTACTCACAGTATTTTCATAGATAAGACCTAGGGCGGCTATCCACACCAATAAAAACAGGCATTGAGTCTTTCTGGAATATAAAAACAACATACATCCTCTTTTGTTACTTA
>CAYJJP010000080.1:0-3362 GCA_964370525.1 uncultured Desulfovibrionaceae bacterium
TAAATAGTCAGATTGCTTACTTAGGTATATTTAGTGCTCCATGGATTAAAATGTATTCGTTGTGGTATTTTTGTGACGACAATTTTTTATGTGAAACTAAATAAGTCGTGTTTTTTAGTGTTGCTTTGAAAAATAGCAAAAAATTAAAAAATTATATCGAGAGAGTTTATGAAAAAAATTCTACCAATTATTATGTGTGTTTTTTTGGCTGTGTCCGGTTGTGCAAATATTCAAAACGATAGAACACGCACCACTGCTGAAGGTGCGCTCGTAGGTGCCGGTGCCGGCGCCGGTCTTGGCGCAATTATTGGGCATTTTGCCGGAAGTGCCGGAACAGGAGCGCTCATTGGTACCTTGGTCGGAACTGCCATTGGTGCCGGAGTTGGCGATCATGTTGCTGATAAAAAAGAGGCGTATGCTTCTCGTGAAAAATGGCTAAATGCCTGTATTGTCAGTGCTCAACAAACTAATACTGCTCTGGCTGATTATAGCGAAAGATTGCGGGAGCAAAATCGTGAACTAAATCAACGCTCCAAGTGGCTAGCGAAACAATACAGACAGCAGCAAATAAGCAAAGCCGAACTTCGCCGTGAGAAGAAAGCTCTTAAAAATGCCAAAAGAGAAATAGACGGCTATATAATTTCCGCACAAAATGAATCAGATAGGCAAAGATCTGTTATTTCAGAAGCTAGGCGCACTAATAGTGTGCAGCATGCTCAAAGGCTTGAGTATGAGATCTCGCAACTTGAAAGGCGAATTAGGCAGTTAGAGAGCGAATCGCAAAAAGTTGAAAATATGACAAACCGTTTGCCTATTTAAATCGAGAGGATTAACGATATGCAATTAATAGTACGAATTTGTATTATTGCGTCATTAGGTTTGCTTGTGGCTTGTTCTGCGGACAAAGTTCCGCCTCCAAAAGATGTTAAATTACAAGCTACTAAGCCTGTTCTTGAAGTAAAGAGTTTGCCAGCTGATGCTAATGAGAAAAGAGATGATGCGCAAAAGGAAGCTGATATTTCCAAAGAAAGAAAGCAAAAACCTAAGCCTCTAAGTGAACAGCAAAGACTGCAAAATAAACGCATGCGAGCGTCTCTTGCCTACGACAAAAAGGTGCTTGAACAGTCACAGACCAAGTCAAGTAATCCTGCTTATGCAGCGCTTTTACAAAAAGTATTGCACATTGAAGAACAGATATCGTTAGCAAGTGATATGCATGATTTAGATGAAAGAAATACGCATCTTGAAGGCTTGCGAACACAATATCTTGAGCTTAGGCACGAAATCGACGTGCTGGAGCATTATTAAAATTAATTAAAGTGCTTATAAAACAATAACCCATTTAAATCGGAGGAGAAATTATGAAGAAGTTCGCGGTGTTTTTCTTGCTGCTCTTTATTGCTTTAACCGGCAATAGCTTTGCGGTCAGCGATGATGTCAAAAAACAAGTTGAGAGTCTTGTTTTACCTGCTTTAAAGGCGAAGAATATCCAAGTTGATTCGGTCGATTTTTCCACTAAGAACGTGGTGAAATTGAAGGGTATAAGCGTTAAAGATATTGTTGTGCCGGGCGGAAGCTTGAAAATAGCTGAAGTCGTATTTACCGACATTAATGAAGATATTTTTTCTGCAAAAGCCGGCGACATGCCATTGGTGGCAAAGAGTGTTGATTTCAATGGACTGGAATTATCCTTTGCTGTGAATGAGCAAAGCACAACCATGAGCATAGGCAATATCAATGCTGACTCGCCCATGCAAAATGTTGTCGGTTTGCTTCAAAAAGATATTGACCTAAAAACGTATGTAGCGCTCTTGCGTAAAGTGACTGCAAATAGTGTTACTTACTCGGATATAAAAATCAATCAAGAAGGCAAAGATATAGCGTCAGGTCTTTTGGCAGATATTAAGCAAGCCCGAATTGATAAGTTAGGACTTGAAAAAATTAAATCATTTAAACTTTCAGGTATCGAAGCGAAACTCAAAAAAGGTTCGGAATTTAGCGGCGAAATAGTTCGTATGGGATCGTTTGCCACGGTTGACCTGCTCATCCCATCTGAAGCTTATATGCTCTTTATGATTGAAAATTTTAAAGAAATTGCCACCAAAACTCTTAGCCCTGAGGCTGCAAAGAAGCATGCTGAATTCACTAATGAGCTCAGCGATTCCCATGAAAGTTTCAAAGCTAAGGTAGAAGACTTTGTTTTTGAAAACGCACCCAATAAGCAACCTGCCAAATTCAAAGAAATTCTTTTGGACGTTGCTTTGGACCAGAAAACCAAGGCTAAATTCGATTTTTCCTTACTCTTTAAAGGTTCGGAGCTTGATTATGCAGCAATGGGTGCTGATCCCTCGCTTCTTGTACCTTTGTTTAAGACAGATAAACCTGTATTGGATTTTGCACTGCAAAGCGTAATTAAGTCTGATGGAACGCTGAGTAATATTGCTGTGTATGCCATTGATAACAACAATGGTCCGGCTGTAAAGTTAGAAGCTAAGCTTATGTTCCCTAAGGCAGATTTAACGGAAATTTTTTCCAGCACAGCCACCCCAGAACAAGCGCTTATGTTTTTTATGGGTGCCCAATTTGCGGAGTTTAGCATAGATAGCGATGCTCTCAATGTGCAAATGCCCAATACGCCGCGCCCCACAGTTGTTTTGGACAGCGCTAAAACACTAGTTACTCATGATTATACAAGCAGTACCAAGGCTGATTTGAATATTGATATTCCGGGTCTTACTCTGGACTTGGCTCAAATGTTGCCGCCTTCAGAGCTTGACCCTGCCAAGGCTTTGCTTGGAACAGATTTATTAAATCTCATAACAAATTTGAAGTTTAATCTTGTTACCGATGGTTCGGCCAGTACCTTGGAATATAATATAAAAGTAAAAGATACTGCCACTGTAAATGCAAAGCTTTCCTTGGTTATGCCCACAGTCAAAATTAGCGACGTCATCGGCATTCCACCTAACGAAACGAAAATTCAACAGTTTCTTTTAGCTTCTGTCCTTTCCGGATTGAATATTGTGTATGAAGATTCCGGTTTGGCTTCGCGTGGCTTGCAAGTATTCAGTGCAATGCAAGGCGCAAAGCCTGAACAAATGCTTGCTCAGCTGCTTCCTATGGTGGGCGGCGTGTTGGAATCTCAAAAGCATTTGCTCACGCCCACAAGTATTGATGCCGTAAAGCTTTGCATACAAAAGCCGGGCAAGCTGACTTTTACAGCTACTCCCAAAAATCCTATTCCAGCAAATCCAGCCAGTATGGCTCTTTTGCAAGATCCTAACGCCATAAGCTATGACGTTAAGTGCGAAGCCGGCAAAGACATTGCAGAAGTAAATGCCTTAACTCAACTTGCCGAAAGT
>CAYJJP010000080.1:3462-8560 GCA_964370525.1 uncultured Desulfovibrionaceae bacterium
CGAAGCCGGCAAAGACATTGCAGAAGTAAATGCCTTAACTCAACTTGCCGAAAGTGCAGTTAAGGATGAGCAAAAAAAAAATTAATAGTCAATGTGACTCCAAACAGTAACGAGAATGCCGTCGAAGCAGATGCTGACGGCACTTCCACGACAGCAAACGACGCCGGTTCTGACAGTAATAGTGAAACCGGCGTCGTTTTAAATGAAAACATTACGCCGCAAACAGAACAAGTATCACAGATTCCGCAAAATTCACCGACAGGACAAACGCCGCAAATTCCTCAAGCTTCGCAAGTAAAGCAAGAACAGCAAGCGCAGAAAGTAGAACAAGAACAGCAAGTAGCTATGCCCAAGTTCGGAGAGCTCACAAGTGCAAATAGCAAAACCCCGGGGCTTGCTTTAGCACAAAGTGTAGATTCAGATGATATGAGCAGCACCGCTTTTGAAGCAGATGGAAAGCCGGACAGCATGGTTCGCGTGCTTGCGCACAATGATTCGCCGGTTGTAGCTGTGCTTGTGCAAAATATGGGTGGAAAGTCGGGTAGTTGGAAAACTAAGGATGTTAAAGTACCCGCTCAGGGGCTACTTATGGTTAAAGTAGGTGATAAGATAATCAATGATGGCGATGATCTTTTTAGTCTTGAAGTGAAAGAACCGGTCATTATAGAGCTTTTTCTTCAAGATAATGGTGCTCTTGCCGACGCCAAAACGCGTATGCGTGTGGTGCTGTATCATGAGGACAATAGCAACAGCTATGCATTCGTAAAGTGATTAAATTTCATTAGTTTAGATGAGTTAGGGGAAGTATTTGCTGTGCAAAGGTTCCCCTAATTCATTTGTAAAGAAATTACTCGGCACGCTTTAGCTTAGCGGCTAATTGACAACATTTTGTGCCTTTCCGGCTTGCCATGCCGCAAGATTTTCGGCCGCAAGGCGTATGATATTTGCACGAGCTTTGCGGGTTGCCCATGCTATATGTGGTGTGATTAAACAATTTGGAGCCGTTAACAGTGGATTATCGCTTGTTGGTGGTTCTGTGGTGAGCACATCAAGCCCAACGCCCCCAAGTTGTCCGCTGTGCAAAGCTTGGGCAACCGCAACATCATCGAGCAAAGCGCCTCTTGCTGTATTAATCAGCAAAGCACCTTTTTTCATGCCGGCTATGCGCTTTGCGTTGAGCATGTGCCGTGTCCCGTCGTGCAAGGGGCAGTGTAGGCTGATTACGTCGGAGGTTGCAAAGAGGGTGTCCATGTCTACAAAATCGCATGGATATTCAGCGCATGTTTTTGGGCTGCGATTATATGCTTGCACTTGCATACCAAGCGCATTGGCCATGCGTCCAACTTCCATGCCGATATTTCCAAAACCGACAATGCCCATGCGCATATCGCCTAGGTCGCGGAGGGGGGCAAGCCAATAGCACCATTCTTTGCGCTTTTCCCATTCTCCTGCTTTAATACTTTGGCTGTGTGCGGTGCTTTGGCGGCAAAGCTCAAGCATGAGGGCCATAACATGCTGTGCCACAGTGCCAACACCATAGGCCACCACATTACACACAGGGATGGCGCGCTTTGCGGCTGCCTGCACGTCCACAACATCGTAGCCGGTAGCTACAATGCCGATATATTTCAATTCCGGCAGTGCGTTAATGGTCTCTTCGCTAAGGGGAGTTTTGTTGGTTATAAGCACATCGGCGCCCTTGGCACGAGATAGTATGTCAGCTGTATCGGTGTGTGTGTAAACTTCTAGGGTTCCGAGCGCTTCAATGGCTTCCCATGAAATGTCGCCGGGATTAAGGATGTGTCCGTCAAGGATAACTATACGCATGAATTACCTCACAAAAAAAAGGGAGAGTTTGAAAAAAACTCCCCCACGTTAACATTAATTAATTTGATGTGAAAGCTATTGGGTTATAACTTTGAAGTCGTCACGACGATTTTGAGCCCAAGCAGCTTCGCCGCTTCCGCCTACCAATGGATTTTCTTTACCGTAGCTCAGAAGTTCCATTTGGGCAGCATTTACGCCAAGCATTACAAGGTATTCAAATGCAGCGCGGGCACGACGTTCGCCAAGAGCAAGGTTGTATTCTTGGGTTCCGCGTTCGTCGCAGTTGCCTTCAATGCGCACACGAATGCGTGGGTTTGCTTTCATAAGCTCAGCTTTGCTACGTAATACATTTTGTCCTTCTGTTGTAAGGTCAAATCTATTGAAAGCAAAGTGAACGTGAGCATTTTCAATTTGTTGGATAGCAGCTTGCTCTTCGGCTGTCCAAGAAGTATGTGGTCCTGCCATATTGGCATCAGAAGATTTCTTTGCACAACCAAAACCTACACCCATTGCCAGCACTAAAACAACTAACATTGTAAAGCGATACATAAAGCTTCCTCCTACATGATGTTCGGTAAAATTTCATATGGACACTCACAATTTACCGTGTCCTCTCCTCTTGACTTTAAGAAAAGCTATAATAAACTATGAAGAAAATTAACATAGGCAATGAAAAAAAACTAGTATTATTTTTGAGCGAGTAATTTTTGGTTATCGTAGAATAAAAGTTTAAAATATTAGATTTTTAAGGATGTAACTTCTTGTTTTGCAGCCATAAAATTTTCATTATTTTAAAATTTCTTTTTTTCTAGAAATGAGGAAAAGAATAAAATATTATATGACTTGTGAAAAAAATCTCAAAATTATATTGACAAGAAGCAGCATTGCGGTATACAGTTTTGAAATAATATAGCTTGAATATATTTATGGGTTAGGGGCTACTTCTTAGAAACTTTATACATTTTAACCAGATTGTTATGGAGGCATGATGAATATTCTTATTTTTGGGCCAAATGGAAGCGGAAAAGGAACCCAAGGTGACTTGGTCAAAGAAAAATACAAGCTTGCGCATATAGAATCCGGAGCCATCTTTCGTGAACACATCGGCGGTGGAACAGATCTTGGCAAAAAAGCCAAGGAATATATTGACCGTGGTGATTTAGTTCCTGACGAAATTACCATTCCTATGATTCTTGAAACCTTACAAAGCAAGGGCAAGGACGGCTGGTTGTTAGATGGGTTTCCACGTAATATTGTGCAAGCTCAAAAACTTTGGGAAGCCTTGCAATCTGAAAATATGAAGTTAGACTATGTCATCGAAATCTTGTTGCCACGTGAAATAGCAAAAAACCGTATTATGGGGCGCCGCTTATGTAAGAATAACAATAATCATCCCAATAATATTTTTATTGATGCCATTAAGCCCAATGGTGAGCAGTGTAGGGTGTGCAGTGGTGACCTTTCCGCTCGTAGTGATGACCAAGATGAAGGCGCAATCAATAAGCGTCACGATATTTACTATAATACTGAAGATGGTACGCTTGCCTCCGCCTATTATTATAAAGACTTAGGAAGCA
Organism: uncultured Desulfovibrionaceae bacterium; assembly: GCA_964370525.1. Classification (GTDB taxonomy): domain Bacteria; phylum Desulfobacterota; class Desulfovibrionia; order Desulfovibrionales; family Desulfovibrionaceae; genus CAYJAD01. Next base: position 6,867 of record CAYJJP010000080.1, read on the forward strand.
AAGGAGAACTTACTTACATCGAACTTAACGGTGAAGGTAGCATTGACTCCATCAAAGATACTCTCTTAAAGCAATTGTCTTAAAATATACTTAATATTGGGAAGGTTACTCAGCCTTCCCAATGTTTGCCATAACTACGCCATTAAAATCATCTCTATACTAATTTAAAAATCATCCGATAAAGAGAATGAGCTTTGTTGCAAAAATTTCCACAAATAGCGTTGGTATTGTTTTTGCAGAAAGCTTGCAATAAAGCATACGTCTTGACTTTATCAAATCCACTATGGAGTGATTATGAGCAGTATACCCTTATTAAATCCTTATTCAAGTGCAGCGAGTGCCGGATTAAGTTCTATATTTTCAGGGACTTCTTCCAGCAGCGAATCAGCAGTTGCAGCTGACAGCGTTACTCTATCCGATGAAGCCATAGAGCTTTTGGACGAATTGCGCTATAAGGAAAATTTGTCCAGCATTAAGACTGAAAGTGAATACTATTTTGACAAAGCCTCTAAAAAACTTCCCAATACGGAAGAATTTACCGACATGCTCAATTGGCTGAGCAGTCAAAAGGCAGATGAGGGATTTACATTTGGTGAAAGTAGTAGTGTGATAAATCGAGATGCCTACGAAAAAGATCCTGTTAAGTATGCAGAAATGTGGACAAATATGTACAATCACTTTGGTGATCTCATGTCTGACCTTGGATTGGACAAGGATGATACAATGATGCGTGAGGTGCTTTCCAATGACAGTGTACAATTAGAACTTATGACGCGCTTTAAAAATAGTTTTAGCGATAGAACAAACTCACTGTTAAGTTACTTTAATATAACTGTTTAGTTTTTTATTTTTCAAAAAAAAAAAGCAAATGACTCTTTTGACATTTGCTTTTTTTTCTTTTGGCATTATATTAAGTAAAATTTTCACAAAGGAGAATGTATGAAAGTTTTACTTATTAACGGCAGCCCTCGCAAAGAAAGCTGTACGCAAGTTGCCCTTGAAGAAGTGCAAGGTGCGCTAAATGCCGACGGTATTGAGACTGAAATAGTACGCATTGGCAAAAAGGCAATACGTGGGTGCATTGCTTGTAATAAATGCATTGAAACAGGATATTGTATTTTTGCTGATGATTCTGTTAATCAATGGATTGATATTATGAAAGATTGCCAAGGACTTGTTGTTGGTTCGCCTGTGTACTATGCTGCCCCCAATCCTTCTCTTTGCGCTGCTCTTGACCGCATGTTCTATTATAAATCAGACCCTTATGCATTTAAACCCGGTGCGGCCATTGTGAGCTGCAGACGAGCAGGCTCAACCGCTGCTCTTGATTGTTTGCAAAAATTCTTTACCATTGCGCAAATGCCCTTGGTTTCAACACAATATTGGCCACAAGTTCACGGCAACAGCCCGCAAGAAGTGCAAGAGGATCTTGAAGGATTACAAACCATGCGCGCGCTTGGGCGCAACATGGCCTGGCTTTTGCGCTGTATCGAAGCCGGAAAGGCAAGCGGAATTAATCCACCTGCTCAAGAAGAAAGACATTGGACTAATTTTGTGCGCTAAGCAGCTCTTTCTTTAGGATACACTGATTTATTATTTTTCTGGGGGAAAACCTTTTGTGAACAAAAGGTTCTTCCCCCAGACCCCCTTTCCAAAAAACTTTCACACGAATTTTTCTTACGAAAAATTCTTTT
>CAYJJP010000081.1:0-8455 GCA_964370525.1 uncultured Desulfovibrionaceae bacterium
CCTTATTTCCGGCATTTTTATTTGTATATTTTAACTAAAAAAATGTTTAATTTTACATTGTTAACATGTTTTTCAGTGACGACTAATTATTTTTCTCGCATGTAGTTTTTGTCTCAACTTAAAAAGAATTTTTCGAAAGAAAAATTCGCATGAAAGTTTTTTGGAAAGGGGGTCTGGGGGAAGAACCTTTTGTTCACAAAAGGTTTTCCCCCAGAAAAATAATTAATCGAAGTTTCCTAAAAAACATCACTTACAAAGCGTAAGTTCTGTTGCATTTTCCAGAGCTTTCGTGCTTACTTCATAGCCATTATTTTGGGCAGCCCGTGTAACGTTTTCAAGACTTGCTTCATTGTCAACAATGACAGTTAAGCAATTCAGCTGCTCTTTTTTAAGCTGTTGCAAGAGCATGAGCACAGGTTGGGGACAAGACAGTCCGCATGTATCTAGAGTAATCATTATGCACCTCTTTTACTTTGAAAAATACCGATACCAAGACAAATAACCAAACAAGCAATGGTGGCAAATGCACTGTTCGCGCTTATTCCAGCCGGAGTGGCGGCGACGGCAAAGTTATGCGCCATGGCAGCACCGGTGAGCATACCGAGCACGAAAACAGAGGCGTCATTATCGCCTTCACCTGCCATAAAAAGCTGACGCCCGGGGCAGCCACCGGCCAGAGCTGAAGCAAGTCCTACCACCAGCATGGAGAGGAAATTCCATAAACCGTCGCTGTGAGCGATGGGTTGGTTTTCAAATCCGGCGTGGAAGGAACCAAGAGCGAAATTTGCCACAAGAGCAACGACCAGCATGGCTAAAAGTCCGCATAAAAGATGTACTTGTTTGAATAAAATCAGATCACGCAAAGCGCCCATGGTGCAAAAACGGCTGCGCTGGGCAATGAAGCCGATGACAAGTCCAAGGCCAAGGGCGATGAGGACGGGTGCGTGCATGGAGCCGGGGCCTTTAAGGGAGTAGCGCAGGATGCCGCTTTTTGCTTCATTGGCAATCATGGGGTAGAAATAGAGGAGGCTGAGCAAACCAACCATAAGTAAGGGGAAAAGGTAACCTGAGGTCTTGCTTTGTGTGTGGCTGCGTCCAAGGCTAAAGCCGTTGCGGAAAAATACGGTTCCTACGGCAACGCCCACAAAAAGTCCTGCAAAACCGAGGATGGCGTTGAAATCTCCTCCTGCAAGGCGTAAGATGGTACGCCACGGACAACCAAGGAAGACCAAGGCGGTCATGGCAGCCATAAAACCAAGGGCAAAGCGGATGAAGGGAGCAGAGCCGCCACGAGCTTTAAATTCACCAAAACTGACAGCACTTAGAAATGCACCCAGCACCATACCCATGATTTCGGGACGTAAATACTGTACAACTGCTGCTGTATGCAGACCAATGGCACCGGCTACGTCACGGTTGAAGCAGACGACGCATACACCCATATTTCCGGGATTACCCAAATATTGTAAGAAAACGGCAAGTCCACCGATAATTGCGCCTGTTATAATTACGCCAAATGCGGTGGCAAAGATATTTTTAATCATAATAACCTCGTAAGAAATGAAAAATAGTAGCCCAATGCTACAGCAGCTTACGAGGAATAGGAGATTTAATCGATATGTAATAAAATTAGCAGTATTTCCCCACAAGCAAAGACCTCACACCGTGAAGTGATGAATTCTTGCATCAAGTAGGGAAAAGGTATTTCATGAAAGACCTGTAATTTATAATTTTTAATAAGGGGGAGAAAAGTCTCCCCCTTATGTTATTGTTACATGCTCAGGCGAACCAGTGCACGGTGCAGGGCAAGCTTTGCTCTGACAACATCAACATCGCCATCGGTTTTCTTTTCAAGACGTTCAGTGGCACGCACTTTTGCACCTTCGGCTCGAGCCTTGTCGATGTTTTCGCTGCGTTCGGCGGCTTCGGCAAGGATGGTCACAACATTATTATTTACATCGGCAAATCCACCGGAAATAAATACAAATTCTTGTTTTCCACCTTGGTCGAAGCGTAAAACGCCAACTTTCAGTGCCGACAGCAAGGCGGCATGGTTTTTAAGCACGCCAAACTCACCATCAATGCCCGGACAACTAATATAGTCAACACTTTCGTTCACCACCCGATTTTCGGGGGTGACAATTTCAAGTTGTAACTGAGCTGTACTCATGGCAGCTCCTTATTGTCCCTGACGGCTATTGTACTTCTCCACTGCCATTTCTATGCCACCAAGCATGTAGAAGTCGCCTTCGGCCAGGTGGTCATATGAACCGTCAAGAATGCCTTTGAAGCCCTTGATGGTATCGGTGAGCTGTACATACTGACCGGGGGTACCGGTAAATGTTTCGGCCACATGGAAGGGCTGTGACAAGAAGCGTTGAATACGGCGAGCACGAGCCACAACGATTTTGTCGTCGTCAGAAAGTTCATCCATACCAAGAATTGCGATAATATCCTGCAAATCTTTGTATTTTTGCAGTACGGATTGAACTTGACGTGCCACTGCATAATGTTCGTCACCCACCACGTTGGGGTCAAGAATACGTGAACTTGAGTCCAGTGGGTCCACGGCAGGATAGATACCAAGCTCTGCAATTTGACGTGAAAGAACGAGGGTTCCGTCAAGGTGCGAGAATGTTGTTGCAGGAGCCGGGTCAGTCAAGTCGTCAGCGGGAACGTACACAGCTTGCACAGCGGTGATGGATCCTTTATTGGTGGAGGTAATGCGTTCTTGCAAGCCTCCAAGGTCAGTACCCAGAGTTGGTTGATAACCCACAGCGGAAGGCATACGTCCAAGCAATGCCGACACTTCTGAACCTGCTTGGGTAAAGCGGAATATATTGTCAACGAACAAGAGCACGTCTTGGTTTTCTTCGTCACGGAAATATTCTGCACAAGCAAGTGCGGTCAAGGCCACACGAGCACGAGCCCCCGGAGGTTCATTCATTTGACCATAGACCAGCGTTGCACGTTCAAGCACGCCGGCGTCTTTGAGTTCGTAATAAAGGTCGTTACCTTCACGGGTACGCTCACCAACACCTGCGAAAACGGAGCTACCGCCGTGTTGCTTGGCGATGTTGTTGATCATTTCCATGAGAATAACGGTTTTACCCACACCTGCGCCGCCAAACAGACCCATTTTGCCGCCTTTAGGGAAGGGAACAAGTAGGTCAACCACTTTGATGCCCGTTTCCAAAAGTTCAACGTTGGTGTTTTGCTCGGTAAATTCGGGAGCAGGGCGGTGAATTGGATAGTATTTGTCGGCAACAATGGGGCCGGCTTCGTCCACAGGGCGACCAAGCACGTTCATGATACGATTTACCGCAGGCTTGCCCACAGGTACCATGATGGGCTTTCCTGTGTCCACAGCTTGCATTCCACGAACCAGACCTTCTGTGGCGTCCATGGCAATGGTTCGCACTATATTGTCACCAAGGTGCTGAGCAACTTCTACCACAAGATCCGGTGCGTCGATGTTGTTAGGGTTTTTAATTTCAAGGGCATTGAAAATAAAAGGCAATTCGCCGCCCGAAAAGTCAACGTCAACGACGGCGCCGATGACCTGAACAATTTTGCCAATATTTGCACTCATAGTATTTACGCTCCCATGCTTAGCCATTTAGCGCTTCGGCACCACTTACAATGTCCATGAGGTCACTGGTGATGGAAGCCTGACGTGTCTTATTATAGAGAAGGGTCAACAAGCGAGTCATGTCGTCACAATTGCGTGTTGCATTGTCCATGGCAGCCATACGTGCTGCATGTTCGCTTGCTGATGTATCCAAAAGCCCTCGGTATACTTGAACTCTTACATAACTAGGCAAGAGTTCCGCCAACAATTTTTCTTCCTCTGGTTCATAGAGGTATTGTTGGATTGGGCTTTGTCCTTGTGTTTGGTTAGCGTCGTCTGCCAAGCTTGCAAGTTCTCCCTTGGGATTTTCAATGGGCAAAAGGCTCTGTACCACAGGTACTTGCTTGGCCAAGGAATGGAATTCGCCAAATATGAGGTACACTTCATCGGTGTCATATTCTTCATAGCTGTGAATTACCGTATTGCCAATCTTACCTGCCAGTGTAAAGTCAATGCTGCCCATTCTGTCCCCATAGGAAAGAACAGTTTCATAATTGCTTTTGGCAATGGCGTCACGCCCTTTTTTACCCATACAAATAAACTTAACTTCCAAGCCTTCGCTCACCTTTTTTGCTGCCAGTTTCATGGCTTGCGAAATTAAGTTGCCGTTAAAGCTTCCGCATAGCCCTCTGTCAGAGGTGATTAAGACAATAGTACAAGTTTTCTTTTCCGGATGCACATCAAGCAAAGGATGTGCACTGTCTTCTGCTTTTTCGGCTAAATCCGCAAGCAAGAATTGGAACTTTTCCGCATAGGGGCGAAAACGTTCAATACGTGATTGGGCACCGCGAAGCTTTGCCGAAGACACCATATTCATGGCCTTGGTTATTTGCTTGGTTTTGGCAACGCCGCCAATTTTCATTTTTACGTCTTTTAATGAAGCCATATCTACCTCCTCGGCCTTAAGCCTGGAAGCCTTGCTTGAATGCCTCAATGGCAGATTTTAACAAGCCTTCTACGCTGTCATCAAGGGCTTGCTTTTCCTTAATGGCAGCAAGAGCTTCTTTTTTTACTTCGCGTAAAAATACCAATAACTCCGATTCAAAGCGGCGGATATCTTCCACAGCCACGTCGTCCATAAAACCACGAGTGGCAGCATACATGGATGCAACTTGCTCTTCGGCGGGCATGGGGACATATTGTGGTTGCTTCAAAAGTTCCACAAGGCGAGCACCACGGTCAAGTTTGGCCTTGGTGGAAGCATCAAGATCCGAACCAAATTGGGCAAAGGCCGCAAGTTCACGATACTGCGCAAGGTCAAGGCGCATGGTACCGGCCACTTGTTTCATGGCTTTAATTTGAGCAGCACCGCCCACACGGGAAACGGAAAGACCTACGTTAATGGCCGGACGAATACCGGCGTTAAAGAGGTTTGGCTCAAGATAAACCTGACCATCGGTGATGGAGATAACGTTGGTTGGAATATAGGCAGACACGTCACCGGCTTGCGTTTCAATGATGGGCAGAGCCGTTAAAGAACCTGCGCCCAGCTCGTCATTCACTTTTGCAGCACGCTCAAGTAAGCGAGAGTGCAAATAGAAAACGTCACCGGGATAGGCTTCACGTCCCGGAGGACGACGGAGCAAGAGCGACATCTGGCGGTAGGCAACAGCTTGCTTTGAAAGGTCATCATAGATGATCAAAGCGTGTTTTCCGCTGTCACGATAGTATTCAGCCATGGTACAACCAGTATAAGCTGCAATAAATTGCAATGGAGCAGGTTCAGAAGCCGTTGCTGAAATAATGGTTGTATATTCCATGGCGCCGTATTTACGCAATGTATCTGCCACAAGAGCCACGGTGGATTTCTTTTGACCGATAGCTACATAGAAGCAGTGAATTCCTGTTTCTTTTTGCGCTAAAATGGCATCAATACATACGGCCGTTTTGCCGGTTTGTCTGTCGCCGATTACAAGCTCACGCTGTCCGCGGCCTACAGGTGTCATGGCGTCAATGGCCTTAATACCGGTGGGCATTGGCTCATGAACCGATTTACGCGCAATAATTCCGGGAGCTTTTAACTCCACGGGGCGTACTTCGGCTGCTTCAACAGCGCCAAGTCCGTCAAGCGGATGACCAAGGGGGTTAAGTACACGCCCCATAACGGCATCGCCCACAGGCACAGAGAAGATTTTTCCTGTACGTTTTACAGGATCGCCTTCCTTAATTCCGGTATCAGAACCAAGCAGTGCCACACCAACGTTTTCCTCTTCAAGGTTCAAAACCATGCCCATCAGGCCACCGGGAAACTCTAAAAGCTCCATGGCCATGGCATTTTGAACACCGTAGACGCGCGCAATACCGTCACCAACATAGAGCACAGTACCTGTTTCGCTCATTTCTACGCGTTGTTCGTAATTTTGAATTTGATCCTCAATGATCTTGCTAATTTCTTCAGCTTTGATCTGCATGTGCTATTCACCCCTCTTTATTGTCTTACGAAGGACAGCCAGTTGTGCACGCAACGATGCGTCCAAAACACGGTCACCGACATGAAGCACCACACCGCCCAAAATGGAGGTATCCACATCGAAAACAAGGTCGATACTTGTGCCGGCTTTTTCTTCCAATTGTTTTTTAATGGCATTTTTCTTTTTCGTATCCAAGGAAATCGCTGTAATCAAGGTTCCGCGGAGTATTCCCTTTTCTTGGTCAAGCAGTTTTCCATAAATTTGAGAAATATCCTTAAGTGTTGACAAGCGATTCTTATCGGCAAGCAAAAGACAAAAGTTTTTCAATACAGCACTTGCCCCCATACCTGAAAGCAATTTTGCCAAAACATCTTTCTTTTCCTGCACCGTAACCACAGGACTCTTAAAGACTCTGTCAAGGTCATGGGAACTTTTAATACACTGTTCCAATTCGGTGAGGTATTGCCCATAACTTTCCAAATCTTTCAATCCAGATTTTTTGCCAATGGTAAAAAGCGCATTGGCATATCTGCGAGCTATAACGGTGTTGTTCAATTGAGCACCACCTTGGTTAAGGAGTTGGTAATAAGTTTGCCGTGTTTTGCGCTATCAAGCTTACTTTCAAGCACTTTTTCTGCGGCATCCACAATTTCATCAGCCAATGTTGAGCGAACTTCAGCAAGCATTGTACGGCCTTCATTTTCAGCTGTGCGTCTTGCGGTCACGAGAATTTGCTCAGCTTGGCGATGCGCCTCAGCTATAATGGTCTCTTTACTGGCTTCTGCTTGCGCTTTACTTTCGTCCAAAATAGCCTGACGTTCTTTTTCAAGATTGCTAATGGAACTTTCAAGTTCACGCAATTTGTTCTTGGCTTCTTTACGGCGAGCAGCTAAGTCATCAAGCTCTTTGCCAATACTCTCTTGGCGTCCTTTAAAGAACGCACAAGCTTTCTTGCCAACAAGCTTCCATAGCACTCCCACAAAGATGACAATATTCAACATACGCCATCCAAAGTTGCCCCAAGGAAGTTCTCCATCAGCAGCCAAAGCAGGGCTAGTACTTAGCACCACCAAGGCCAAAATGAGGAACAACCCCACACATGATTTTTTGCTCAAGGTCTACCTCCTTAACACCGATATAAAATAATTACTTAAATAAAAGCGCCATAACATTTCGTGTATGGCAAAAAAACAAAGCTAATTTAAAACCTTCACAGCTAGCTTGTCGGCTAACTTGCTGATTTCTTTTCTCAGCTCATTCAAGGTAGCCTCAGCTTCACGCTTTAGCTCATCCTGCACAGCCACAAGCTCTTCTTGAGCCTTGGAAGTTGCATTTTTAACAATGTCTTGTTGTGCTTTTGCAGCTTCGTTTCTCGCGGCATCGCGCATGGCAACGCCTTCATTGCGCGCACGCGCAAGGTCAGCTTCATAGGCTGCCAAACGCTCTGTCGCTTCACGTTCAAAGGCTTCGGCATCTCCTGAAAGACCATTCATTTTGTCTTTACGTTCTTGCAAAATAGCTCGAACCGGCCTAACAAGCATGATGTTAAGCACATAAAGAGCAATGAAAAAATTCACCATTTGTATTAGCGTGGTGATATTTAGATCAAGCACTGTTCCCTCCTTCAAAGTATAATGTGAATTTTGTTACAAAGACTACGCAAAATAGCATGAGAAAACATTTCTGTCAAAGCCTAAACATAAATATATATGTGTAGGGTAACTTGTTAAATAAAAAGGATATTGTCTTTATATGCGCAGAAACAGGCACAGCTTATGGCGTAAAATTATTTTTTTGCGCCCTCGCTGCTGCCTTGCATATTGACTTGTCCTTGAATGCGAGCACCTTCTTCCATGACAAGGGTAGGTGTGTGGACTGTTCCTTCGGCATTGCCGCCTTTGTAAATCATAACAGCCCCTTTGGCATGAATATCCCCGATAATTTTACCTGTCAGCATAAGTTCGCCCACACGGACTTCGCCGGTAATCAGTGCATCCTTACCCACAATAAGTGTGCCTTCACTGGAAATTTCTCCTGTGAAAGTGCCGTCAATGCGCACGGATCCTTTAAAAGTAAGTTTACCTTCGTAAACAGTACCTGTTCCCAAAAAAGCATTAATTTCGTCTTTACTCACGTTACCCATCCTTTTTCATTTAATAATATTTATTACACTTTGCCGTATACAATATTTTATTACGTGGTTATTGCCTTTAGAGCATTTTAACATTAAAATGCTCTGACGCCTGTGTTAACAGGAGTCCGCCGCGAAGGCATAAGCGCAATTAACTTGCGCTGTTAAATGCCGGAGCGAGCGTGTCTTAAAACTTTGAAATTGAAAATTTCAAAGTTAAATTGCTCTAGTCAGCTACTTTTTATCTGGGGGGAAGGAAAACCCTTTTGCTAGCGCCAAAAA
>CAYJJP010000082.1:0-8444 GCA_964370525.1 uncultured Desulfovibrionaceae bacterium
TTCCTCCATGAAGACCTTATACCACTAATCTATCTATAAGTAAAGGCTCTCAAAAATATACCCTCAGTGAAGCCTTGCCAGCTTTTCAAACAAGTCAAGAAAGTGGTGAAGTTGACTGGGGCAAACCACAAGGAAAAGAAATATAAAATTTATAGGAAGGACTTATGCCCACCAACACCAAAGAAAGCGGACTCGAAGACCTCATTGTCAAGCATCTTGTGGACATAAACCTCTACGAGCAAGGGGCAAATGCCGACTACAGCAAGGAATATGCCCTTGATACGATACGTCTTTTTCGCTTTTTGGAGTTGACCCAAGGGGAGGAGCTTGCAAAACTTGGCTTGCAAAATGAAGTCAAGCGCACCCAATTTCTTAATCGCTTACAAGGCGAGATTGCCAAGCGTGGTGTGGTAGATGTGCTTAGGCGTGGTATTAGCGTATATCCTGCCAATCTTATTCTCTTTTATATGACTCCATCGGAACATAATACCAAGGCTAAAGAGCAATTTGCACAAAATATCTTTTCCGTCGCAAGGCAATTACAATTCTCCACCCAGACTACAGAATCCCTTGACCTTTGCATCTTCATCAATGGCTTACCCATAATGACTTGTGAGCTAAAAAATCAATTCACCAAGCAAGATGTAGAAGATGCTGTCTGGCAGTATAAAAATGACCGTAACCCACGGGAGCTACTCTTTCAATTCAAGCGTTGCATGGTGCATTTTGCCGTGGACGATGCACACATCAAATTTTGCACCAAGCTTGATGGCAAAAAATCGTGGTTCCTGCCCTTCAACAAAGGGCATAAAGATGGGGCCGGAAATCCGCCAAATCCGCATGGTCTCATGACCGATTATTTATGGAAAGATATTTTAAGCAAAGCAGAACTTGCCAATATCATAGAAAATTATGCCCAAGTGGTGGAAGAAAAAGACCCCGAAAGTAAGACTAAAAAGTATACACAGATATTCCCCCGTTATCATCAGCTTAATGCGGTGAAAGCCCTACTTACACATGTACACACTCACGGCGTTGGGCAAAAGTATCTTATTCAGCACAGCGCAGGCAGCGGCAAGTCCAATTCCATAGCATGGCTTGCACATCAACTGGTGGGGCTTGAGCAAAACGGCAAGCCTTGCGTAGATAGCATTATTGTTGTGACTGATAGAGTTAATCTTGATAAGCAAATCCGTGATACCATTAAAAATTTCACCCAAGTAAAAAATACTGTTGTGTGGGCAGAGCGTTCCCAAGAACTTAGAGATGCCATCACTGGTGGTAAGAAAATCATCATTTCCACTGTACATAAATTTCAATTTATCCTTGAAACCATTGGCAATGAGCACAAAGGGCGCAATTTTGCCATTATCATTGATGAAGCCCACTCCAGCCAAAGCGGTTCCCTTTCTGCCAAGATGCACATGGTTCTTGGGGCAGAACAAGCAGAAAGTGCTGATATAGAAGACATTATCAATTCCATTGTGGAAGGGCGCAAAATGCTTAAAAATGCAAGCTATTTTGCTTTTACCGCCACGCCCAAAAATAAAACGCTGGAAATGTTTGGTGTACCCTTCACTGAGGGTGATGTGGTCAAGCACCGCCCCTTCCATGTCTACACCATGAAGCAGGCCATCCAAGAAGGTTTTATTATGGATGTGCTCAAAAATTATACGCCGTATTCTTCTTTTTATAAGCTTGCCAAGGTGGTCAGCGATGACCCGCTCTTTGATAAGAAAAAAGCCCAAAAGAAGCTGCGCTCATATGTGGAAAGTAGGCCGGATACCATTGCAAAGAAAGCGCATATCATGGTTGAGCATTTTCACGAGCAAGTTGTGAATACCGGTAAAATTGGCGGCAAGGCAAGGGCAATGGTAGTGACAAGCAGTATTATGCGCGCCATTGAGTATTTTTATGCCATAGAAAAAGCCTTGCAGAGCAGAAGAAGCCCGTATAAAGCCATCATCGCCTTTTCCGGTGAGAAGGAATACGGCGGTAAGATGCTTACAGAGTCTAGCATTAATGGCTTTGCCTCCAATCTTATTGAAAAGAGATTTAAGGAAGATGCTTTCCGCTTTCTTGTGGTGGCGGATAAATTCCAAACGGGCTACGATGAGCCGCTCTTGCATACCATGTATGTGGATAAGCCGCTCAGCGACATTAAAGCCGTGCAGACTTTGTCACGCCTTAACCGTGCCCATCCGCAAAAGTTTGATACCTTTATCTTAGATTTTGCCAATGAAGCTGACGACATTCAAAAAGCCTTTTCACGCTATTATAAAACCACTTTACTTGCCGGCGAAACTGACCCCAATAAGCTCTATGACCTCATTGCTGAACTTGAGGCGCATGGCGTTTATGATGTAGACGATGTGCAACACTTTATTGAGCTGTACTTTGCTGGGGCAGAACGCTTTAAGCTTGATCCCATTATTGATGCTTGCGTTAATATCTATAAGGAACTTGACGAGGATGCACAAGTGGCTTTTAAGAGTGCGGGAAAAGCCTTTGTGCGTACTTATGGCTTTTTGGGGGCAATACTTCCCTTTGGCAATGCGGAGTGGGAAAAGCTCAATGTGTTTTTAACCTTTCTTGTGCCAAAACTGCCAAGCCCCAAGATTGATGACCTTTCGACTGGCATTTTAGAAGCCATTGACCTTGATAGCTATAGAGTGCAAGCGCAAACCATGGTATCCATTCAGCTGGATGAGGAAGACGCAGAAATTGATCCCGTACCCACCGAAACCGGCGGCACAAAACCAGAACCAGAATTGGATTTACTGACAAATATCCTCAATACATTCAATGATATGTTTGGCAATATCGAATGGAAAGACGAAGATAACGTACAAAGACAAATCCGTGAACTACCAAACATGATTAGCAAGGACGAAGGCTATCAAAATGCCATCAAAAACTCCGATAAACAAAATGCCCGTATCGAATTTGAACGAGCTTTTAGAAACGCCATCCAAGGCATCATGAAGGATAGCATTGAATTATATAAACAAATTAACGACAACCCCTCACTAAGAAATTATTTGTCGGACTCTATCTTTAATGTGACCTATGACAAGGGCGCGTAGGGGGGAAGGAGCTATATATGAAAAGCATTCTAGAAAAACGTAAAATCAATATTTCGGTAAGAGAGCTCCTTATTCTCATTTTTTTAAGTATCATCATTGGTACAGCAATAGTGTATTTTACCTTAAAGCATATGGGCTTATTACATGAGCAAGGGGCTGTTATTGCAGGGTTGGGAGATGTGGTTGTGGGAGCCATTGCCGCCCTTGCCGTAGTTTATCAACTAGGGCGTGTAAAAGCTACAGAACAAAAAGTACAAGAAATTGAAGAAAGCAGATTTATTTTGCAGTATAACCAAGTTTTTATTCAAGATAACAATATGTGCGATATTCAACAACTTTTAGAAAAACATATGTTAAAAAAAGTTGAAGAACCTATTATTGATGATGACAACCGGCAAATACTCATCAATTACTTGGTATACTTAGAAGGATTAGCACCCCTTATATTTAAAAATGTATTACCCCTTGAAACCATAGATGATTTGCTTGCTTATAGATTCTTTTTAGCTATGAATAATGAAGAAGTACAAAAAGACCAACTTTTTCCTTTTCCAGATTACTATAAAGGGTGCTTCAAACTCTACAAAATATGGAAAAAATATCGTTCTGACAGAGGCTTAGAAATATTAAAAGAGGATAATTCCCTCGATAAATGGTGGGGCTTTGACAAGTACATACATGACGAAATTATTGTACGAAAATGCACTACTGGCGATAACTTAGAAATAATTGCTGAACTCATTTACAATACTGATAGATACATTTATCCAGCTTCTTTTGGTAGTGCAGAAACTGCAAAAAAGATTTTGCCCAAACTAATAGAGAAAGAAAATAACATTTTCTCAAGGGAAAATATCAAAATTGCAATTTATAATGAAAAAATTGTGGGAGTAAGTGTTGTCCTATCCAAAGAAAATTACCAAGAAATAAGCGTCAATTTTACAGACAAATATCACAGCATGGCACCGCAATTAAAAGAAGTGTGTGAAAGATATTTTAACCCCATAGCACAGAAAAAATATTCAAAAAATCCATATTGTTTATGCTTATGTGTTGATGAATCCTTTAGAGGAAAAAAGATAGGCAAGATACTCTTGATAGATTTGCTTGTTGCTTATCAAGATAAAGATGTAACCTTGCACGTACTCAAGCAATATGACACTGCAAATCCATCAAAACAAAGCCCAGCTATAAAACTTTATGAAAAACTAGGCTTTTACATTGTAGGGGAAACAAAAGGGTATGCTTTAAAGGCAGAAGATGCGCCAGACTGCCTTGAAATGGTGAGGCGGAAAGAGCCATAAATTTTAAGTGCAGATATGTATTACGCGTATTTCCTCTGGAAGAATAGCTCCGACAAGAATAAGGCAAAGCGTACCAAATTCCTTCATGGTCACTTTATTAAGAACACCATACTCAAAAAGGTTAGATGCCGTTTCGTGTATGACAGAACTTAAGTCGCTTTTATATGTTTTGGTCATAACAAACCCCAAGTATAATACTTTGTGTGACATATAAGTATGTCACTATCCTTTTTGTGTCAAATAATGACATAAAAAGTCAAAGTCTACTCAGAAAATAAATCTCTGATTTTTACGTCCAAAGCTTTTGCTATAAGCTCAAGTGTGGAAAGACGACACTCACGTATCATATCCCCACGAGCTCGTGTTATGGTTTGACTTGAGAGTTTAGTTTTTTCTTCAAGCATTACATATGTAACACCTTTTGCTTCCATGAGCTCTTTTACATTGCTTTTTATCATTGAGGTCTCCTGTTTGCCTCAATGTATCAAAGCGTTCTTGACTTATTAACGGTGATATATCAAAGTGAAATGACCACACTTTGATATATCACCATGAAAAAATCTTATATAATAATAATCATCGTACTACTTGCTATGATGCAAGTTGCTCATGCACAAAACACCAGAAATCAATCGTTTTTAAAGGCTAAAAAAAATCTGGAACACATCATATATGCAAGACCTGAAAATAGATTTACCCTTTATTGTAATGTGCAATTTGACCAACACAAAAATGTGTTGCTACCAAAAGGAATAACCATAACAAAGTATCAAAGCAGAGCTAATAAAATAGAATGGGAGTATGTTGTGCCTGTTGAAAATTTTGGGCGTAACGTTTCTGCTTGGCGTGTTGGTGATGCACTATGCGTTGATAAAAAGGGCAATTCATATAAAGGCAGAAAATGTGCTGAAAAAATAAGCTCTGAGTTTCGCTACATGCAAGCAGATATGTATAATATTTATCCTGCCATCGGGGCAGTGAATGCCGCACGCTCCAATTACAATTTTACTGTTTTGCCACACGCAGCAAGTGATTTTGGAATTTGCCCCATGAAGATTGAAGGGCGCAAAGTAGAACCACCCCCCTATGCCCGTGGTAAAATTGCTCGTTCGTATCTATACATGGAGCTTACTTACAAGCGTTATAAAATGAGCAGTAGTCAACGTAAACTTATGCAAACATGGGATAAACAATACCCTGTAACTAGCGAAGAATGTCAGCGCACCAGAACCATTGAAGCTATACAAGGTAATGAAAATTTTGTTGTTAAAAAACAATGTCAGTCTATGAGGTTATGGTGATGACAACTGTTTATACTTGTTGCCATTCACCCGTAACACTAAGCGGCACACCAAGGGCACGAGAGATTTTAAGTATAGTTTCAAAGCGTGGTTTTGTGCCCGGGGAGAAAGTTTTGTAAAGGCTTTCACGGCTAAGGCCCGTATCTTTGGCAAGTTGTGTCATGCCTCTTGCTTTTGCCACGTTACCAAGTGCCATAAGAAAAAGGTCTGGATTGCTGTCTTCAAGGCAAGCGGAAAGATATTCGGCAATCATTTCTTCGCTATCAAGATAGTTCACGCTATCATATTCTCTAATGGTAATTTCATTCATAATTACACCTATTTTTTATTACTTTTAATATCTGCCCAAATTTTCTTGGCTTTTGCAATGTCTTTTGCTTGGCTAGATTTATCACCGCCCAACAGTAGCAAGTAAATAGCTTGCCCTTCTTGAGCATAATAAACCCTATAACCTGGGCCAGAATCAATACGCATTTCGCTAACACCATCGCCTAAGCCCTTGTAGTCTCCAAAATTTCCCATTTTTGCAGAGTCAATACGAGCTGTAATGCAAGCACGGCCTTTAATATCTCGCAATTTTTGAAGCCATGTGGAGAAATAATTTGTTTCACGAATAGTGTTCATAAAAAGAATGTATCCCGCAGGCTACAGAAAGTCAAGTTAAGCATCGGAAAAATCTCTTATGCATCGTCATTTGCATTTTACACAATTTGCATATATCATCAATTTTAGCGCCCAAAATCGTCCAAAATAACCTCAAAAAGTCTCATTTTCGGCATAGAACTCAAGCTTTGAGTATGTCTGGGGGTACATTTTGGGGTATGAAAAAAATTTCATATTTTTTTACAATTAAAATTCAATAGATTAGATAATAAAATACCCCTCCGCCCTCGGCACCAAATGACCTTATTTTACAAGGTCAATAAAGCCTTAAATCTTTGAAAAGCAAGGATTTAAGGCTTTTTTATTTCCTATATAATCCTTTCTATATCTATACTTTCCCATAGTAAACGTACTATGCAATGTACTATGCAACACTTTACATAGTACCATGCTTTCCCCTATTCTTCAGAAAACAAAGGGGAATACGACCATGAAACAAATTTCAGATATGGCACTTTGAAACGGTGGAAGAACTGCGCCTTGCACTGCTGGAGTTTCAAGAAACATATAACAATAACTGGCTGATAGCTAGACACAAATATAAAACACCTGCTCAGGTTAAAGCCGAACAGCTGGCTGGAAAAATAAAAGCAGCATAACAATTTTTGAGTGTCTAAAAAACCCTAGACCGATACAGTGGTTATGGCATCAAGTGATGAACATTTCATAATATTTTCCTTTCATAATCTTTTTAATTTAAATCATCTGAGCAGCAAAAAGTGCGGCTCCGAGTGCGCCCATGCACTGAGCATACTCATGTACAAATATATCCTTGCCAAGTTCATGCGCCAAGCAATCAACAAAGGCCGGATTTGTGGCAAGTCCACCACTGAACACACACACACCTTGGTCTGTGGCAAGCCCCATGCGCCCACTAAGCCCACGCATACGCTTGGCAATAGATACAAAAACACCGGCGGCTACATCTTCGGGCTTTGTTCCCTTAGCTAAAAGACCGACGATTTCGCTTTCAGCAAAAACTGCGCACATGCTTGATATGGGTACAGCTTGTCCCCTAGCAGCCGCTTCTCCAAGCTCTACTAAAGACATATTCAAAATTCCCGCTAAAACTTGCAAAAAACGTCCTGTTCCTGCTGCACATTTATCATTCATAACAAAATCAAGAACTGAGGCATCCGGCAAAACCTTAATAGCCTTGCTATCTTGCCCGCCAATGTCCAGCACCATACTGGCTGTGGGACATACAAAAACGGCTGCTTTAGCATGACAAGATATTTCCGTAAGGGTTTTGTGTGCAAATGGAAGTGAAATACGCCCATACCCTGTACCTACAATACTTTGCAATTGCTCTATGGTAATTTGAGCCATGGCACAGGCTTGTTCCAACGCTTGTTTTGCGGCTTTGTGTGGTTCAAAACCTGTTGGTACAATATGAGTAGCAATAATGGCCTTATTTGAGGCATCCACTACTACCACCTTGGTAGCCATGGAACCCACATCAATACCGGCTACAAAACTATGATTGCATTTTGATAAATTACTGCTAATATTTAACATTTTCTACTTCTTAATGCTAAGACCTAACTCTCTCACAAGTATTAGGGCTGTAATTTCAGTAAGTTCACCTGTAAACGCTATACATTGTTCCATATGCTTGGAAGAACCAAGGCGCATGCCTTTGGTCAAAATTTTACAACAACACACTTTATGTCGTGCATTAAATGTATCTTGCACTTCTTTAGCCAGCTTCATACATGTATTTACTTCAGATCCTTTGGCCTCACTTCGACCAAAAAACATACCCAAGGCCATAATAGCACCACTAACAGCTCCACAAGTACAACCATTATTCATACCAACGGGAAAGCCCGAGGCAAGTTTAATCACAGAATCATCATAAGGTGCGTTAAAAGCATCCTTGATAGCTTTAACAACAGCCTCTGAACAAAAAAAATCACCATCACGATAGTACTTCTCCGCACGTAATCTTATTTCTTGTATATCAATTACTTTGTCTGACATAATATCCTCAAAATTGTGTGTAAACTTAACATACTATGTAAAATTTTTATTATGTGGCTTTTGCCTTAACTCAGCAACAACAAAAATAATTTTATTTTTCACGTTCT
>CAYJJP010000083.1:0-8377 GCA_964370525.1 uncultured Desulfovibrionaceae bacterium
TATTGACTATTTTCCATTTCGTAGCGTTCCCGCAACATACGTTCTCCCTCAGCCTTACGCTCTGCCGCAAGTCGCTCAGCTTGAGCCTGATTTTTCTTACGGATTCGGGAAAGACGCTCTTCCTGCATTTGTTCTCGCTGCTCTTTAGCTTTTTCAAGATATCTTTCACGCTGTCTTTCAAAGGTAATAGTAGAACGTAACATTGCAAGACCAAAGGATAAAACAGTAATAATACCCACCATGACCTTTTGTATTTCCCATTGCTGAGAAGCCAAAATACCTTTGAGCCACCCAAGCCCAATGCTATCTCCAAAAATAACAATGGCCGGTATACCCAAGAGGCATAGCAAAAGACCTACGCCTTCTATCCACAAAAAGCTCTTAATGAAAGTCATGCCAAAAAGCGTTCCGTCGCGCATGGCACGCAACAGCTTTAAACGTTTCTTCAACGAGCGCAAAAGATCTTCCACTTCGGATTTCTTTTCTTGTGCTTGCTGAAAATTTTCTGCCACATTAAAATTAGAACTAAAAGCCCAATTGAGGATGTTGGCCGCTTCGTTAAATTCTCTGCTGAAATCACGCAACAACTTAGGATATGGAAACCATGTGGCTTCATCTCGAACGCTTTGTAATTCAGCCAAGTAGAACTTATACTGTTCTTGCATAAGCTCCACTTGCCGCTGAACAAACTCATCTATTTCTTTATCCACAATGGGGCGCAATTTGAGTACATTCAAAAAGGCCATATAGTTTTTAACGGAGGCTACTTTTTTAAGCTCTTCCATTTTTCCATTTAAAATTATATAGCTTGGATGAGATTCCGGAAACCAAGCCTGCACCTTTTCATGCATGGCATCAAGCTTTTTAATGTCCGCTTCTGCTCGTAGCTCCGTATCCTTCCACAATGGGTAAAGGTGTGTTAAAATAATAAGTTGCCCACGCCCAAGCTCAGGGTCAACTAAAAATCTGTTTAAATACATCGGATCATCGATAACAAGCTTGGTGATATTGCTCAGCTCTTGCTCCACAAACCCCATCTTCACCTTGCACACAATGCGACGGTAAAGCAAATCTTTCCACTGCGGAACAACTCGTAATATCTGATTATATTGCGAGATAGCATCTAAATAATGCTCTTGAATTTCAATGGTGCGTGCTTGTAAAAATTCATTCCATGCTTGCAAAGCAGGAATTGCAGTCAGCGTGGCAGCTTCCTTAAAGCAGGCATGTGCTTTGGGTAAATCATCCCGATATATATACATAAATCCAAGCAAGGAGCGCAAACGCATATCACGCAAATTACGCGACATAATTTCTTTAATTTCATTTATGATATTGATTACGTCTGCCGGCGTTGCCTTGACAAATCTGTCAAAAAACTCCCATACCAAGTGATCATCTCTTTCAATGTCTTCTTCTTCACGCTCTTTGCCAAGGTCACGCCCCTTGGTCAACCACATATACGGGGCAGAGCGTAGCTGCGAATAAAAATTAATATCAAAAACCGCACGCAAAACCGGAGCTGTCTTACCCTCATTTCCACGTTTTTTCAAAAGCTTACGGTAAGCCGAAACACCCTCTTCCGACAGCCTTTTTTCTATACCCTTAAAAGCTTTATTAATTTCCTCATGATCCAATTCTGCTGTATTTTCTGACTTTGGCACAACATCAAAGGGAAATTGAAGAGTTGGGCAATCTTGAGGAGTGTGCGTATTTACACCGCAATAAAAACAACACTTTTCTTCACCGGAAATGAGATTCCCCGGCATAAGTATTTGAATGGCCGGTGTTGAGCTTGCCACTTCATCAAGGGCAACGGTGCACCAAGAATCCATACTGTTTTGCGAATTGGAAAAACGAATATCATTGACCAAAAACGCCTCACCCAAGAGATAAGCGGTTCTGTAACTCATGTAGGGTAAATCAGGGCTGAGCTTTGTCCATTGAAGCCCTATTTTTTTATGTAAATCAGCATTAAAGTTAAGCCCTTTGCGGTCAACAATAACTGTCAAATACGGCCACACATGCTCCGGCCTATTAATCTTAACGTCATTGGCAAGGCTCAAAGCTTCCTTGAGCCATGTACGAAGTATAAGCAAGCTATCAATGGATATCATTAAGAAATCATTGTTTATGATAAACTTAAGCTTGTTTTGCTTAGAAACATCCACAAGATATTGTTGCATATACGGCCATGCATTTTGAAAGGCAGAATCAAGCGGATTGCCAATGGGGCGGATAAGCGCAAACCAACCTTGCGACGACGTATAGGGCAAGCGAGTATCAGCCTCAAGCGTACTCCACTCAGCAACAGCCATACCCTGCTTTAATCCTATTTTTTCGTAACTAATACCCGGTAAATTAGCTTCTTTTTCAAGAGCCTTGGGGTGAATATACACAGCAAACGTTTTGCCCGGATACATTTCTTGTTTTTCAAAAGCGGAATCAAAAGCTATGGTATTTTGCCCCTTAGCCCCAAGATATAAACGCCCTTGAATAAGCTCAACAGATGCGGAAAGTTCATTAAAGCGAGCCCAAACCGAAAGACGAGCCAAGGCTAAAAAAACGTCTTTATTAAAGAAAAACCAAATGGCTTGTTCGTGGTCGGTGGCTAAAAACATGCCACCGTAATTTTGTAAGGTTTGGTTGATGACCGGATCTAAATCTTGTTGCCAGCAAAGCCACAAAACATATCCTTGCGCTGACATGCGACTTTCGTTACTCTTGGGGAGTTTTGCAATTATGTTTTCAAAATTTGCCATCTATTACCTCACAAAGGAGTTCTTATGGATATTAATAAAGCTTTAGCTGATTTAAAACAACGTCCCGGTTTTACAGACAATGTAGGCATGATGCTTGTACACAACGGCGTTGTGCGCTCATGGTCCCGCGATGAGCATAAGTCTGTTTCATCTATCACCATCACCCAAGACAAAGAAAAAATCGGTGCCATCTGTCAAGAAATTGAAAAAAAACCCGGCATCTTTGCCATTGTCTATGAAGCCCTCGAAGGCGAATTCAAACCCGGCGACGATGTACTTTTTTTCATTGTAGCCGGCGATATTCGCGAAAATGTCAAAGCTGCCTACGCCGAAGTTCTTGAGCGCATCAAGTCTGAGGGCGTGAGCAAACAAGAGCATTTCATCATTTAAATCTTTTCACAACTGACGAGCACGAAAACATTTACAGTAAAATCCAAGTTATTTAAAACACTTGGATTTTACATATATAAATCATCTCGCACGCCGCACTGCATGCGTTTTTTCAACAAGCCCCTGTCATTTTTTGCCTACTTTTCTTCGCCCAAAAGAGCTGATGCAAAATCCTTTCCATTAAAAGGTCGCAGGTCTTCAAGTTTTTCGCCAAGCCCCACATAGGTGATGGGAATATTAAACTGCAAGGCCACAGAAATGGCCACGCCGCCCTTGGCTGTTCCGTCTAATTTACTGAGAATTATCTCATTTAACTGAGTAACATCGTTAAACAATTTTGTTTGTGAAAGCGCATTTTGCCCCGTTGTTGCATCAATAACCATAACAACCCTATGCGGCGCACCGTTATGTTTTTTAGAAACAACATTGCGTATTTTTTTCAGCTCTTCCATCAAATTCAACTTTGTTTGCAAGCGACCGGCTGTATCAATATAAAGAACGTCATATTTTTCACGCAAGGCCAAGTCCATGGCCTCAAAGGCCACAGCAGCAGGATCTGCTCCGGCTTGCTTACCGTGAAAATCCGCACCGACACGCTTAGCCCAAACACCTAATTGCTCCGTGGCAGCAGCACGAAACGTATCGGCAGCGGCAATAAGTACCTTCTTACCCTGCATGCGATCACGATGCGCCAATTTAGCAATGGTTGTGGTTTTGCCTACGCCGTTCACACCCACCATCATAATGACTTCCGGTGGATTATGCGCACTAATTCTTTTTGGCGTTTGGAAAATGCTCTGCACTTCATCCTGTAAAAGTTGGCGAATTTCATGAGTTTGGCTAAGTGATTTTTTACGAACACCGTCTTTCAAGCGTTCGATAAGCTGCATACTGGACTCAAAACCAATATCCGCCATAATAAACAGCTCTTCAAGCTCTTCCCAAAAAGCGGCATCAAGTTGCCCATGCGATGCAAAAAGAGCATCAAGCTTACGCGTAAATTGTTCGCGTGTGCGTGAAAGGCCGGTGCTGAGCTTAACAAAGAGGCGATTGCGTTCATCTTCTTCGTCTTCCAATTCCAACGCCAACGTCAAACGATATTGCAACTCAGAGCGGAATTCCTCCACATACTCATATTCCATGCGCTTAAGCCAGCCTTGAAAATCTTGCACAAAACTCTCGGCTTCTTCTGCTTTTGCATCCAAGGAAATCAATAAATAGCTCAAACGCTGCCACAATAAAGACGACGGCGTTTCTATATCCTGCAACACAACAGAAAGCCAAGCGGAAAGGCGAGGCTCCACCGCACGCAGAGCAAGAGCCAAGGCAGCTTTATCTTCCTCAGAAAAACCATCTATAGAGATTGCAGGTTGCACAGAACTCGAAACACTTGGCTGCTCAGGAACGACTTGAATTTCAACGTCTGTAACTTCAACTTCCGTAACTTCTATGTCTTTTTCTACGCTAATTTCTTTTGGTATGACCTCAGCTTCAACTTCCCTAACCTCTAGCTGCGCACTCTCTTCTACTACATCGCTGGATTCTATACTCTTATCTTCAACTACATCAACTGTAACAACAGGTTCGGTCGGCGTAACCGACTCAGCCGGCGTAATTTCGGCACCACTGACGGCACTTTCAGCGTCATTGGCTTTGCTTTTTTGCGTAATCGCTTCTGCTTGCTCCTTAGCGTTGCCGCCAAGAATTTTCTTTATGCTGGAAAAAAAACCCATATTCTCCCCTTATTTACCTTCAATTTCTTTAAAATTAACACAAAGCCACCAGACAAGCAATATGCATTTAATCCTAAAACGCTTCCGCTTGACATTTGCAATGTCACGTTCTTAAAGGCACGCTTGGCTTACCACACGAACTTTTACGGCACAATACGCATATATCACTAATAATTGTTACACATATTACATTTGCGAAGCTTCAATAAGTAACTTTGTATATTGCTTTTCCGGATGTTGAAAAATAGTTTCTGTTTTGTTATACTCTACAATTTCACCATGTTGCATAACAATAATGGAATGACACAATGAACGCACCAACACCAAATCATGTGTTATAAATATGCAAGCAAGGCGCAGTCTTTCTTGCAAGCCTTTAATAAGTTTAATTATTTGAAATTGAGTATTCCTGTCCAATGACGATGTGGGTTCATCAAAAACAATACATGTGGGCTGCATTATCAAGGCACGCGCAATACAAATACGCTGACACTGACCGCCGGAAAACTCATGCGGATAGCGATGCACAATATCGGGATCAAGTTCCACTTCTTGCATGGCTTGACGTACCTTGGCAGCAATTTCTTGCTCGCTCAACGTACCGTGGGCGCGCAAGCCTTCGGCAATGCAATCATAAACGCTAAGGCGCGGGTTTAATGCAGCCAAGGGATCTTGAAAGACGACTTGCAATTTTTGTCGTATATCTCGAAGGTCTTTAGACTTCATACCTTGTAAGTTTATACCCATAAAATCAATATCGCCTTGCGAGGCTATAAGCCTTAAAAGTGCAAGCCCAAGACTGGTTTTGCCCGAACCGCTTTCACCGACAATTCCAAGGCATTCACCTTGCTTGAGCGTAAAAGTCGCTTGCTTCACAGCAAGGTGAAAGGCTTGTTTTTGCCAAAACCAAGCTTTGCCAAGTTTATAGGCCACATTCACGTCACGAGCAGCAAGCACAACGGGCGCATGAATGTCTTGTTGCACAGGAACAGTATCCACATCGCACGGCCTTCGCAAAAGCATTTTAGAATAAGCATGTTGCGGCGCAGTAAATATGCTTTGCGCCCTCCCCTCTTCCACAACCTTGCCTTCTTGCATAACACAAAGATCATCGGCCAGCGAGCGCATCATCATAAGGTCATGGCTGATAATAATAAGGGACACCATGTCTTTGACTGAGCGTAGCAGTTCCACCACCTGCAACTGAATGGCCGCATCAAGGGCAGTGGTCGGCTCGTCGGCTATTAAAACATCAGGCTCCGCAATGAGCGACATAGCCAGCATTGCTCTTTGCCTTTGTCCGCCGGAAAGTTCGTGCGGAAAGGCTTGAGCAATGCGCTCAGCATCTTTTAGGCCAAGCTTTTGCAACAAGTCCAATGTTTTAATATTAATTTCCTGAGCAGAACATTTTGTATGCAGCGCAAGCGTTTCGCCTATTTGCCGCCCAATGCGATGTAATGGATTAAAGGCACTTAAAGGGTCCTGAAAAAGCATGGAAATATGTTTACCACGAATTTTTTGCATGAAATCGCCGTTAGTTACAGGAAGATTTTCACCTTTAAAGTTCACTGTACCCTTGGTTAAATGAATGCCGGCGGCAAAAATACCCATGAGCGCCTTGGCGGTCAGTGATTTACCGGAACCACTCTCCCCGACAATGCCCAAAACTCGCCCTTTGCGCAGTGTAAAACTGACATCGTGTACCAGTTTTTCCACCACCGTAGCCTGCCCAAGATAGGCAAGGCGTGATTCCATACAGATATTACTAGCCGCAAGAATTATGGAATTATCATCAGACATTGAGCTTGCCTCCATTGGGGTCAAAAGCATCGCGTATGGCTTCGCCAATAAATACAAAAAGGCAAAGTAATCCGGCAAGCACCACAAAGGAAGAAATGCCAATCCACGGTGCGTGCAAATTATTCTTGCCTTGTGCCAATAAATCCCCTAAGGACGGCGAACCGGGAGGTAGGCCAAAACCCATAAAGTCCAAGGAAGTCAATGTAGTAATGGCAGCACTAAATATAAAGGGTAAATAACTGATGGTAGCTACCAGTGCATTTGGCAAAATGTGACGTATGATAATAAACCTATTTTTGACGCCAAGAGCCTCGGCAGCACGCACATAATCCAGCGATCGGCAACGTAAAAATTCTGCCCGAACCACATGCACAAGACTCATCCAGCTAAAGAGTATCATAACAATGAGCAAGCCCCAAAAAGAAAGCGTCATCATACTTGAAAGAATAATTAAAATATACAAGGTGGGGATACCAGACCAAATCTCCATAATTCGCTGAAAAACAAGGTCAATCTTGCCACCAAAATACCCTTGTATTGCTCCTGCTCCAATACCCACAATGCTACTGACGCTGCACAATACAAGCCCAAAAAGCATCGATATTCTAAAACCATACAAAATGCGTGCTACCATATCACGCCCTTGGTCGTCCGTGCCAAGCCAGTTTTGTGCAGATGGTGGAGCCGGATAAGTTGATAATTGATAATTTACTGTATTATAAGAAAAACGTACAGGCGGCCACAAGATAAAGCCTTCTTTTTCTATGTTTTCTTGAATAAATGCATCATGATAATTGGCATTGACAGGCAAAAAGCCACCAAAAACAGTTTCCGGATATGTCTTGGCTATGGGGAAATACCATTCATTCTTATAAGAAATAAACAGAGGCTCATCATTGGCAACCAGTTCGGCGCCAAGGCTTATGACAAAAAGAGTTAAGAGTATCCACAAAGAGTACCAACCACGTCTGTGCGCTCGAAAAGCTGCGAGCTTCCTTTGCGTTTGCGGAGAAAGTGCCATTATTTCCCCCTACCTTCAAAGTTAATACGGGGATCAACCATAGAATATGTAACATCTGAAATGATGCGCATGCCAAGCCCAAGCAAGGTAAAAATGTAAAGGGTGGCAAACATCACAGGATAATCTCTGGTCAAGGCAGCTTCAAAACCAAGCAAGCCCAATCCATCCAAGGAAAAGATAACTTCTATCAGCAAAGCGCCGGTGAAGAACATACTCATAAAAGCGGTGGGAAAACCGGCAATAACAATAAGCATGGCATTGCGGAAAATATGCCCATAAAGCACTTTTCGCATGGGTAAGCCCTTAGCAAGAGCTGTTGTCGCATATTGCTTGTGGATTTCTTCCAAGAAAGAGTTCTTGGTCAAAGTGGTCAAAGCCGCAAAGCCGCCCACGGTAAGCGCCGTTAGAGGCAACGCCATGTGCATAAAATAATCTCCGATTTTACCCAGCAAGGACAACTCGTGAAAATCCGCCGACACAAGACCACGCAAAGGAAAGATATTCCAATAGCTTCCGCCCGCAAAAAGCACAATAAGCAAAATAGCAAATAAAAATCCGGGAATGGCATCACCAATGACAACCAACGTGCCCGTTACTGAGTCAAATTTACTGCCATGCTTTACCGCGCGCCGAATGCCAAGCGGAATAGAAATAAAATAAATAAGCAAGGT
>CAYJJP010000084.1:0-8210 GCA_964370525.1 uncultured Desulfovibrionaceae bacterium
ATTAGCAGACTGTTAGCCTAAAATATTTTTGAACTTTGCATACGCAAGCGCAAAGCATTGCCTACCACAGTCAGCGAGCTGAGACTCATGCTTGCAGCAGCGAGCATGGGATTTAGGGTTAGGCCAAAAAGACCATAAAACACCCCGGCAGCCACAGGAATAAGCAAAGAATTGTAAGCAAATGCCCAAAAAAGATTTTGCTTAATGGTACGCATGACGGCTTTGCTCAGCTTAAGAGCGCCGGAAACGTGCGCCACATCGCTTTGCATGAGCACAATATCTGAAGATTGTAATGCAATATCTGTGCCTTTACCAATGGCAATGCCCACGTGCGCGCGCGCCAATGCAGGCGCATCATTTATGCCGTCACCTACCATGATAACTTTGTGACCGGCTTCTTGTAATTCGCGTACTTTTTCTTCTTTTTCTTGTGGAAGAACTTCAGCAAAAATGTTTTCTATATCCACTTGTTCTTGCACAGCCTTAGCGGTGAGAGCGTTGTCACCGGTAAGCATAAGCACGTTAAGCCCTAGATTTTTAAGATCTCTAACCGCTGTGCGACTGCTTTCCTTTACTGTATCTGCCACAGAAATAATGCCGAGTAAACTGTTTGCACGCGCAAAATAGAGGACAGTTTTTCCTAGTCTTGCCAACTCTTTTTCTTTATCAAGCAAGAGATTGAGAATATTTTCCTTGGCAAGCAGGCGAGCATTGCCGGCAAGCAGGTGGGCATCGTCATGTGTTGCGCTGATACCAAGACCTGGCATTTGATTGAAATTATTAAGTTTATCAGACGGAATAAGCTCTAAATTGCACTCGCGAGCCTTTTGCACAATGGCTTGACCAAGCGGATGTTCGGAAAGTTTTTCAATACTTGCGGCTGTGCTCAAAAGCTCAATTTGTTTCGGGGAAAGTTTCTCATTATTCACAGTGTTAGAGTCAAAATTCTCTGTTATGGGAATAATATCAGTTACTACCGGTTTTCCGTGAGTAAGTGTGCCTGTTTTGTCAAGCACTACGGTATTTATGTTTTGCATGCGTTCTATGGCAGCGGCTGATTTGAACAAAATGCCGTGTTCGGCGCCCATACCCATGCCCACCATGATGGCTGTGGGGGTTGCAAGTCCAAGAGCGCAAGGGCAAGAGATAACTAGCACGGAAATGGCGATGGAAAGAGCAAATTCTAAGCTGGCTCCAAGCAACATCCATGAAGCAAAGCTGAGTACGGCAATGCCAATGATAATAGGCACAAAGATGGCACTGATGCGGTCTGCAAGCTTGGCTATGGGGGCTTTGGAAGCAGTTGCTGTTTCAACTAGTTCAATAATTTGGGCAAGGACGCTCTGTTCGCCGGCGCTGGTGACTTGCATCTGAAAATACCCCGATTGGCAAATGGTGGCACCGATAACGCTGTCACCCACGCGTTTTTTTTGGGGCAGGCTTTCGCCGGTGATGGGTGATGTATCAATAAAAGCTTCGCCTTGCGTAATAACACCATCGGCGGCAAGGCTTTGCCCTGCGTGAATAACCAATATATCACCCTTGTTCACTTCTTCGCTGGCAATGGTGACCTCTTCTCCATTGCGCAAAACGGTAGCAGTGGGCGGGCTTAAGCGCATGAGCGCATCAATGGCAGAGCCGGTGCGTTCGCGTGCTTTGTGTTCAAAAAATTTACCAAGTCCGATGAGGGCTAAAATCATGCCGGCGGAGTCAAAGTAAAGATTACCCACAAAATGATTAAGGTTAGCCGCATCGCCAACTGTGTGAGCGTCAAAAATACGCCAAAGCGCATAGAGGCCAAAAAGTGCTGCGGTGGCTGAGCCTAAGCCTACTAAGCTGTCCATGTTTGGACTTGCTGAAATGATACCGCGAAAGCCCGAAACAAAGATACGTTGATTAATGAGTAAAATGGGGAGGGTGAGTAGGGCCTGTGCGCATGCCCAATTGAACGGCGCACTGTCAATGTCAAGCACGGTCGGTAAGGGCAGTGCGAACATGGGAGCCATGGCTATATACATTAACGTACCGGCAAAAAATAAGGAAAAAATTAGCGATAGCGGCCAGTTACTCCAAAAACTTGGCGCTATTTTTTTTTTGCGCTCAGAAACAGCACTGTTTTTGTGTTCAACGGATTCTTGAGGTCGGAAATCGCCGGCGGTGTGCACAAGAGGAATGAGATTTTTTTGCTCAGTGCCCAAATCCACAGCGGTTTTAATAGGTGTAGCCGTATAGCCGGCTTTTTCCATGTTTTGTACTATGTAGCCTGTTTGAATTTTTTTATTATCAAAGCTTATGAGCATCGTTTTGCGTAAAACATTGACGTTGACTTTTTCAATGCCGTCAAGGGCGGTGAGTAATTTTACTACTTTAGCTTCGCAAGCTGTGCAGTGCACATTACCAATACTAAAGTTTTGGCGTTGATATTGCGTATTTTTCAGTTGTTGTGCCAGCGTGTATGTTGGGGGTTCGACCAATGTAATGTTCGATATTGGAGATGAAAGCAGTGACGCATCGTCATTGAGCAAGGTCGCTTGCTCAGTTTGCTGCTGTTCCTTATGACTTTCGCTGCAATTTTCGCTGCTACTTTCGCTTACGCTGTTTTCATCAGCAACTTCAGAACTGTTTTTGTGTTCAACTGATTCTTGAGGTTGGAAATTGCTGGTGGTGTGCGTTGGGGGTTCGACCAGTGTAATGTTCGATATTGGAGATGAAAGCAGTGACGCATTGTTATTGAGCAAGGTCGTTTGCTCGGTTTGCTGCTGTTCATCATGACTTTCGCCGTGACTTTCGCTGTGACTTTCGTTTACGTTGTTTTCATTTTTTTTTTCGCTCGCAGTATTAACAGCGGGCGTAGCAGTTTGTTCTAAGTTTTGGAGGTTTGGCAAGCTCTTTTCTTTGTTTTGTGGAATTTTTCTTTGCTTGACTGTGCTAATATGCGGAATAAGCGGCATAAATGCCGAATTGTCCACGGGCTTCATGGCGTATTTTGTGTCAGCAAAATGTTGTTCGATGCTTTCGATATTGGTTTTCTGCTTGTTGAAAGTAATAACAACGCTTTTGCGTAAGGTGTCCACACTGGCTCTTACAATGCCTTCAAGTTCCATGACTGCTGCATGAATTTTGCTTTGGCATGAGGCACAATGTACCTTATTGAGCATAAATCCTTGTTCTTGCATACTTTGAAGAAAAGGCGTGGTCACGGTGTTGTTGTTTGTGCCGGGCAAAAGCTCTGTGCGGCGAGGGGATTCTGCTTGTTCTGTCGATTCAAGATTTTGAGTTTGATTGTGAACAGGGGGAGTGGGAGGAGGGTGATGTGTATCTTCTTGTTTAACAAGGGTAATGTTTGCATGCTCTTGGATGAAGCGACTGGGGGTGGCTTCATATCCTGCTTGTTGCACATGTGAAACAATGGAGGCTACTCCCATAATTTCTTCGTTAAACATGACTTGCATGCTCTTATTATCAAGATTAATATGAACTTCTTCCACTCCGGGAAGCGCTAAAAGCGTGTCGGTTATTTTTGCCTCGCAAGCAGAGCAATGCACATTGCCAAGGGTAAAAGACTGTTTTTGCATAAGGAACTCTTCCTAAAAATGATTTTGTGGTCTTGTGTTTCTTGGCTTGCTTTTTATTAAGCAACAAAACTCAAGCGTAACAGTGCTTAAGTTTTGCTACTTAAAATTTAGTAATCACTGATTAAATGTACTTTTTCACCAAGTACGTCTTCCTTAAGAGAGAACGAAAATCCTATTTAACCAGCGTTTCCTATGGTATTACTTTTTTTGCAAAGCCAGTTTTTGAATTATAATGTCAGCAACCTTCGCAGTATATTCCTCATTACTTAAGTGTTTTTTCTCTGCGGCGTCAAGCAAAAGTTCAGGGTTATTTATGAGATTTTTTTGCGCACTTATGCCATATTCCGGAGCAAAGCTGTCACTAAAATACATATCTTGGAAACCGGAGAATTTAATGCTATGGGCAGTGGCATCAAGCACTGTTTTTTGACTTGCATCAATGAGCTTTAATTCCAAAGCACGGCGCATTCCGGCAAAGCATTCACCGCCTTGCGTGCAAGCAATGTGTCCGTGTTTATTGGCAAGCAGCGTGGCATCCATGATTTGTTGTTCGGTAACTTGCAACACATGAAAGGCATCTTCTCCGGCGAGTTTGATATATTCTGCAACCATTTTTTGCACACGTGGGAAGGAAACAGGGTTGCCTATCATGGCCGCTTGCGCAACGCTTGCTTGCACCTTGACCGGTTCCCACACACGGCTTTGGGCATCGGCTGCGTAATAGCGGTATACGGGGTCAGCGTGGTGTGATTGTACACCAAAAATTCTTGGTAATGCCTCTATTATATTAAGCTTATAAAGCTTTAAGAATCCGGCCATAATGGCGGTGATATTGCCGGCATTGCCAATGGGTACAAAGAGATTTACCTTGCTTACGTCCCAATTATGCCATTGAGCTACTTCAAAGGCATAGGATTCTTGGCCAAGGATGCGCCAGCTGTTTTTGGAGTTGAGTAGGGCGACTCTACAAGTTTCGGCTAAGTTTTCAACTACTTTCATGCAATCGTCAAAAACTCCCGGCATTTCAAGCACCAACGCGCCGCTGCCGAGGGGCTGGGCAAGTTGTTGTGGTGTGACTTTACCATGTGGCAAGAGAACCACGCTCTTAATGGGGCCGCCCACATAGGCAGCATATTGAGCGGCGGCTGCAGAAGTGTCGCCGGTGGAAGCGCATACGGTGAGCACTTCTTCCCAATTATTTTTCCGCACAAGCGCTTTAAGGTAGGAAAAAGCACAAGCCATACCCCTATCTTTGAAGGACGCGCTGGGGTTTTGCCCGTCATTTTTATAAGCAAAATCCACACCCAAAAGTTCTTTTAAGGC
Organism: uncultured Desulfovibrionaceae bacterium; assembly: GCA_964370525.1. Taxonomy (GTDB): domain Bacteria; phylum Desulfobacterota; class Desulfovibrionia; order Desulfovibrionales; family Desulfovibrionaceae; genus CAYJAD01. The sequence continues at coordinate 4,899 of CAYJJP010000084.1, forward strand.
CGGAGCAGCGTCAATTATTGGCGTGTGTCCTTCGCCAAGGTATACAATGTCTTCGCTATCCATAACGGGAGCCATAAGTTCATAGTAACGAAAAATACCACGCAATGCCGTGTGTCTTGTGCAAGCACGAGCATCAAAGAGCTGGCGCCAGTATGCGCCGTCATGTTTTTTTAAGCTTTCAAAATTGTTGTCTTCCAAAAGGAAAACCCCATTACATTTAGGGCAAGTATAGAGCAATTCGTCGCTGGCGTAGCGCGCGTTACAGCCAAGACAGACATACTCAAGGTTGCCCCTATAAGTGGGGAAGTTTTGCATAATATCCTCCGAATGCGATTATTTTTTCCAAGATTTTTCTGTACCGTTTAAGAGACGTTCCACATTTTCACGGTGCTTCCATATTACTAAACACATGGTGAGCAAGGCCAAGGGGAGCATCAAAATTTGTTCACTTACCAGCATAAATAAGGGTAGAGAGATGACGAGTATTAAGGAACCAAGAGAAACGTAACCACTTAATTTAATACAAGTTAGACATAAGACTACTGCGCATAGTAACAACACTGGGCTAAGAGCCAGAAATGCGCCAATGGTAGTAGCAACGGCTTTTCCGCCTTTGAACTTCAAAAAACATGAAAAAACATGCCCGATAATGGTAGCTGCAGCTGCTCCCATGATAAAATAGGTATCTTGATCAATGTAACGTGCAATTATTACAGGAATAAACCCTTTGGCAATGTCACAGATAAGCGTACGAGCGCCCCATTTTTTGCCGCAAAGTCGCGCCACGTTGGTGGAGCCTACATTAAAAGATCCGGCTAGGCGCGGGTCAATTTGGCAATAATGCTTGGCAATGAGCAGCCCACACGGAACAGAACCAATAATATAACAAATTACAATCCAAAGCATTTCCATGTATTAGCCTCACATTTCCATTGTTTCCAAAATGAAGATTTCATTATATACAGGATTAACCTTGCCAATGCGCACCAAAATTTCTTGCCCTTGGATTGCGCGTTCACCAAATAAATGCCGCCGCCCTCGTATGCTTAGCTGTTCATGCGGTAAACTTACCGTCACAAAATTATCATTTTCTTCGGTAATAATGGCAGGCCACCATTTTTTATCGCCCTCTTGACGCATATACTGCAAGCGCCAATAGCGAGGGCGAAAGCGTTGTACCTGAGTTACGGCATCATTATTAAGCTGTAAAGAGTTGAGCAATATTTCAAGGTCTTCTTTTTGCCATCGAACAGTACTTTCCTCTAAAAAAAAGATGATTTGAGCTTCATTGAGCAAGTCAGAATACCGGCGCAACGGTGAAGTTACAGGAGCGTATGCACGCACCCCAAGTCCTGCATGTGGTTTTGGGGAAAGTTCAAGTATGGAGGGCACAAGCGTGCGTATGATGCGCGCCATATCTTGTGGTTTTGTCCAAATACCGGCATATTCGCGGGGGATGGCGACATCTTGAGTTCGAAAAAGCAAGGGGATGTTAAATTGAATGCTCCATGTTGCAAGAGCTGTGCTTGCCAAAACCATCATCTCGGAAACAAGCAACTGAGCGCGTGGTGTCGGCTTTGGGTCTTCAATGCTTATATGAACATTTTCGCCTACTTCTTCCAAGATAATTTTATTGTCAGGTCTATCCATAACCACAGCCCCGGAGGCTATGCGGTGTTTTTGACGTAAGATAGACAATTCTTCGCCTAATATGATTTGATCTTTGTAAGCAATACACGGATTGTTTTCCTGTATATTGCCTTCCAAAACTTCCTCGCAGGCTTCATAGGTGAGGTTGGCTTCTATGGTGAGCCATTCAACGGAAGGTGAACAGGAAACGATTTTCCCTTCGCTATCAACATCTATGCACACCAACAGGGAAGGGCGAAGTTGCTTTTCAAGCAAGGAAAAGGCGTTTATACCTAATATTTCCGGCATCATATGATATGTATCTTCTGGTAGATAGAGGCTGGTGGCGCGTTGCATGACGACTTTGTCAAGTTTGCTGCCAAAGGGCCACATAAGCGCAGGACAGGCCAAGGCCAGCTGGAGTCGATAGTTGCCATTATTGAGTTTTTCTACATAAAAAGCATCGTCTATGTCCTTGGTGGTGGCACTGTCAATACTTATAAAGGGCAAGTTGAGCGTTGCGCTTCCTTGATGTGTTAAATCTACAATACTTTGAATATCTTTAGCATATTTATCATGCCAAGTGTCGCCGGTTGCATAACCTGCTCGGTCGAGCCAAAAATTATGGTGAGCTTTGACAAGACCCCATGCAGTGGCAAGGTGCAAGGCCATATGCTGCATTTCGGGTAAACCCTTGATTAAGGAACGCCAAATAAGCTCAAACTCACTGCCTTCAGGGTCTGCAATGCGTGAGCGTAAGATTTTCTCTAAAACTTGGGCAACTTCCTCAGTTGGATATTCATCGCTGTCTTGAGTCGGAAGTTGGCGTTTTTTTGTCCAAACATCCCACAAGATTCGGAAAAATGCAGCGCCCCCGCCAATGAGCGCATCTCGTTCGCGTTGGGCATTTTGTTCCTTAAGGCGTGCTTGCACAATAGCATCAGTAAACACTTCAAAATGTGGATTTTGAAAACGGAAATGGTTTTTGCTATGTAAAAGCACATGCCCATAGGCTACAATGGTATCAATACAAGGATCTTGCACAAATAATTCAGCAAACCATTGTGCAGTTGCTTTTTCCACTTCACCTTGTGACAGTTCCCAAACATCTAAAGAAGAAATGCCTTCGGCTATATTTTTTCTTTTTCCACGATGTTCTTCGAGGAATTGTATATTTTTTTCCTTACTGGAGATGTCAGAAACAATTGGTCCAGACCAAGGAAGTAGGCGATTAATGCCAATTTTTGTTTCACGCCGATTGGGTAATAAAAGGCGCAACTTTCCCCCTTGTTCTTCAGTGACAAGGGCTATTTGTGGGGCATTTGCCTCCATATATTCAACAAGGCAACCTGGGCCGGGATATGTAACAATGGACACGTTTATAACCTTCTTCATCTACTCAAAAGTCACATAAAATCTATGTGTTTACGCTTTGAAGCGCTAAATGCGCTAAACTTGTTATACAAGCTATACAACAAAGAACATACATAAGCAATAGAAAGAGTTTGCTGAAAGTCTTTATTTCACGTCATCTTGTAATATTTTTTTTTGAGGGAAAATCTTTTGTGAATAAAATGTGTCTTTTGCGACAATTTAGTTGTGCAATAAATGCATACAATTTTGCCGAATTTTCATGGGAAGGGGTGGGGAGTAAAGTCAATCTAAGGAAACACTGATTAATTA
>CAYJJP010000085.1:0-8114 GCA_964370525.1 uncultured Desulfovibrionaceae bacterium
CGCCATTATTCCGTGGTTCTGGTGACTTCAATAACATTGGGGATTTTATTTATTTCTTCGATAAGTTTATAAAGTTGATCCACATTGCAAACTTCAACGACCATATCAATGAACAAACGCCCGTCCACCGTATCATTTGCTCGCATTTCAGAAATATTTACAGCGCCTTGGGCAAATACCAGCGTAATTTTTGCCAACATACCCTTTTCGGTACGAGCAGTAATATGTATCCGAGATTGATAAGGTTTTGTGTCTTCATCTCCATCCCAATGCACAGAAAGCAGTCGCTCCGGTTCCATATTAGCGACATTTATGCAGTCGGTTCGGTGTACGCTGGTGCCAAAACCGCTACTAATATAACCGATTATAGCATCGCCGGGCACAGGATTGCAGCATTTTGCATAGCGCACAAGCACACCATCCACGCCTGACAGACTGATACCTTCGGACTTTTTTTCTTTCGGATTCTTGGTTTTAGGCTTAACTTTTTCTTTTGCAACCTCTGTCCCAACGACATCGGGATTGAGCACCGCATAAAGTTTATTTAGCACCTTACGTGGTGTACTGTGCCCGTAGCCTACTGAGGCAAAAAGATCATCGACATTTTCAAAATTCATGTCGGAAGCCACAAGGCCAAGCTGTCCACTTTTTAAAGCTTTTGCCACATTCAAGCTGAGCTTGCGCCCTTCTTTTTCAAGCATTTCCTTGCCAAGACGTAGGGCACGGGCTCGCTCTTCGGTACGCAAATAATGCTGGATGCGACTGCGCGCCTTGGCCGTTTTGACCATTTTAAGCCAATCACGATTGGGATGACGAGATTGGTCGGTAATAATTTCAACAATATCACCGTTTTTGAGCGGAGTTCCAAGAGGTACAAGCTTTCCATTAACCTTGGTACCGGAACAATGATGCCCAACCTTGGTATGAATATGAAAGGCAAAATCCAGAGGCGTTGCGCCTTCCGGTAATTCTTTTACATCGCCCTTGGGAGTGTATACAAAAACCTCATCTTTAAACAAATCAAGACGCAAAGAATGCATAAATTCCTTGGAGTCAGATTCATCACGTTGGCGCTCGAAAATTTCTCTAAGCCAAGTAAATTGCTCTAAGTCTTTGGGATTAACTTTCTTTTTTTCTTTATACAGCCAGTGCGAAGCTACGCCGTGTTCGGCTTGATTATGCATCTCTTCGGTGCGAATTTGTATTTCAATGCGCTCACCTTCCGGCCCAATAACCGTAGTGTGCAAGCTTTGATAGCCATTGTTTTTGGGCATGGAAATATAATCTTTAAATCTCCCATGCACAGGCCGCCACTTTGAGTGCACAAGTCCAAGCACGGCATAACAATCACGAACATCTTGAACAAGCACTCGAAATGCCATGATATCATGCATTTCGTCTAGCGAAAGCGACAGTTGCTGCATTTTTTTATGAATGCTAAATTTATGCTTTATGCGCCCACTGACTGCGCCTTTAATGCTATTTTGAACAATCAGCTCTTCAAGGCTTCGCACTACTTTATCAATAATCTTGCGCTCAACAACTTGATTATCTTCCAGCCAAGCAGTTATTTGCCCATAGATATCGGGGCGAAGATATTTAAAGCTCAAATCTTCTAAAATCTGCTTAACCCTGTGCAAACCAAGACGATTGGCTAGGGGCGCATAAATATCCATGGTTTCTTGAGCAATGCGTCTTTGCTTGTGGCTTTTTTGAAAATCAAGGGTACGCATATTATGAATACGATCAGCAAGTTTTACCATGAGCACGCGTATGTCATGGCTCATGGCAAGAATCATCTTTCGGATATTTTCAGCTTGTGCATCTTCCTTGGATTCAAAGGTAATCATGCTAATCTTCGTGACACCATCCACTATATCCGCAACTTCTTCGCCAAAAAGCTCGTCTACTTCTTCAATGCTAGCCTTGGTATCTTCCACCGTATCGTGCAAAAGACCCGCCACCACCGAGGCCTCATCAAAGCCAAGTTCCGCAAGCGTATGTGCGACAGCTAAAGGATGTGACAAATAAGGCTCACCGGACAGCCGAGTTTGACCGGCATGAGCGGAAGCTGCATAAACATAGGCTTTTTGCACAAGTTCAACATTTGCCTCAGGATTTTGCGCAACAAGACAGTCCAAAATTTCTTGGATTCGTATCATAGATAAACTTTACCTTTTGGTCTAAGATTATTTTTCCAATGTGAAGCGTTGTAAGTTCTTAGGGATCCACCATTTATCAAAATTATACATAATGCCGGAAAGCTCTGGCTTTATACCTTTAAAACGTGACTGCACCACAGGAAGACTGTATGGCACAAACAAAAAGCAATAAGGCTGCTCCTCCGCCAAAATTTCTTGCAAGCGTAAATAAAGCTCACGCCTTTTTTCCATATCCGGTATTATTCGCCCTTGTTCAAGGATTTTATCAAGTTCCGGATGTATGAAGCGTGTAAAATTAAGCCCGCTCGGCCTTGCCTTGGACGAGTGCCAAATATCAAAAAGATCAGGATCCGGCGTCATAGTCCACGCAAGAATGACAGCATCAAATCGCCCCGTATCTATAAATTCTTTGATAAATGCTGCCCATTCCACGGTACGGATTTGCGCTTGAATACCAACGTCCTTTAATTGACTTTGGATGACAGTAGCGGTGAGCATACGTTGTTCGTTACCTTGATTAGTGAGGATAGTAAAGGCAAAACTTTTTCCGTCCTTATCAAGAATGCCATCGCCATTGCTGTCAGCAAAGCCTGCTTGAGCTAAAAGCTTCCTGGCAAGAGCTGCATCATATTTCGGCGGTTTTAATTTGGGATGATAAACAAACGCCCCAGGTTTATATGGGCCAAACGACGCTACGCCTTCACCCATAAGGACACCCTTAACAATTCCTTCACGATCGATGGCATGCGAAATGGCACGCCTGACAAGCACATCCTTAAAAAAAGGATGCAACATATTAAAACCCATAAAAAGATATGAAGAGGCAAGATACCTATATTTATTATAATTTTCTTCCCAAAATTTTCCGCTGGTTTGGCGCAAATATTGTTGTGGCGTAAGGTTCATCATATCAAGTTTTCCCGCACGCATTTCAAGAAACATGGTAGAAAGGTCAGGAATAATAAGAAATACAACCTCTTCTATGTTTGCCATGCCTTTAAAATATGTTGGCGAAGCCACAAGTGTAATGCTCGAGCCGGGAACCCATGACTTCAAACGATACGGGCCGGCGCCGACGGGCTTGCGCGAAAAAGCTGTCTTGCGCAAATCTTGCCCCTCAAGAATGTGTTTTGGTAAAATCGCTCCCATCCAAGCTGTCAGCGCACCAGAAAAAAATGTAGCATAGCGCACTTCAAAAGAATACTTACCGGTCTTGCGAAACTCCTTTACCTGCGAAAGATCTTCGGCATAGGGCGAAGCAGTATTGGGGTCAGTTACAATTTTCCATGTAAATTCAACGTCATCTACCGTCAGCTCGACACCATCTTCCCACAAAATTCCCTCATGGAGTTGAAAGCGAAGTAAGGTTCCATTTTCTTCTAGGCTATAGGATTTTGCGGCATAGGCTTCTATACGCAAGTCTTTATCGTAGCGAAGCAAAGAAATATAGAGCAAGTCCGATACATCATGTGAGGAAGCATCTGTTGCAAGATAGGGGATGAGGTTGGACGCCTCGCCTATGCTCCCAGTCACATAGCGCCCGCCGCGAACGCTTTTTGATTGACCTATCAACGTTTGATTTTTTTTCTCTTGCGCACTAGCTTCTAATAACGTATATTCAACAATGAAGCCTAGACATAAAATGCAAAGAGTCATAAAGCTCATTGATTTTTTAAAAAATTGACATAGAATTGTTTTCATATACCGTGCCTTTAAGCTTTTATTATGTTAAAAAAACGTTCTTCTTTTTTGCCAAACTATACACACTCGCCAGCTTATAATAACTCGCAATTGTGTTCTTAGCAAAGGTTTTGTGTGCTTGGTTTTTCGTTATCGTTAGGATATAATAACTTATGCAGCTAGCTACGGCTCTTTATTTAATAAAATCGGTGGAAAATACTTGCTTTTCTTATATTAGTTGAAAATCATGATTGCGCAAACAAGCAATCCTTAGGAGTTCTTCAGCATGACAAGAGCTGAAAAAAATGCGGTACGCACACTCGTACATAATTTTCTATTGGGTACAGTTCCCGAATATATTCGAGACAGCGGACAATATATTTTGTCTGAAGGTGGTCTTCAAAAACTGAATATAACTCATGAGGCAAACCTTTGGAAAATTGAAGGAACCGTGCAAGGCGATGACTTTCAAGTCTATGCGCCGGTGCTTAATGTCTGCACTGACGATTATACGATTAAATCGCAATGCAATTGCTCGGACTCTTTTACATCGGTCTGTCGTCATGCTGCTGCCATTGCCTTGCAATTGCTCACAGATTTACAGGAAGATAATGCACCGGAGGAACGAATCCCACAACGAGCTGAATGGAAACAAAGTTTTCGTTCTTTCTTTACCACTGAAATGGAACCGGAGCCGGGGCGTCACTATCTTATTTTGCGCTTTTATCCGGAACTTGGTCGGCTTTCTGTGGCTTTTTTCCGTGGGCGTCAAAATAAAACCGATATATCCTCAGTGCATACAGAGATAACGCTTGAGCAAATTATTCGCAATCCGGAATGGTGTGAGCTATCTCCTCAACTTGCTGATGTAGCAAAACAAATCGGACAACATCAAGACTATTACGGGCATAGAGTAGAAATCCCAGAAGGTCTTGTTTCGTGGTTTTTTTGGGCCATTCGTAACGAATATTATCTGTACTGGCGTGATACGAATTATAAAATTTTTATAGAAAATACGCCTTTTGTTTTGAAATTAAAACCGGAAATAACTGATGACGGCTTGCATTTTTCTGTCCTTCTCATCCATGAAGGCAGGCCGCCCATCTCGCTTATGCAACAAAACACAGCATCACGCCATGAAGATGACAATGACAGTGACGATGAAATCACCTTCCACGGGCAAATCCCCATATGGGTTTGTTATAATAAAAACTTTTTTCCTGTGCAAACTGGCTTGCATTTGCCGCTGGTCTATGATCTGCTATACGCACGCCCCGTGGTTCCACAAACGGAAGTGTCTGAATTTTTAGATAGAGTGTGGACACGACTGCCCGGCACAAACCTCTATGAGCCGGAAGAATTTTTAGAACGCATGGCGCCTATTTTTCAGCCGGCTACTTACAATCCAAAATTATTTTTGGACGAAGAAGGTAGCCTACTTACGCTTGAAATTGAAAATATATATGAAACAATTCACGGTGAGTTTTTGCTCAACGGCCCTAACCCTGATTTTCAAACAGGGTCATACTACTACGATCATTCAACATTTCTTGTCCAAAGACATCAAGCTGAAGAAACTGAGCTTTTGGACACGCTAAATTCCATGGGCTTTCAACAAAGAAGTAATAGGCTATGGTTTTTAGAGCCGGAAGAAGCCATTGCATTTTTGCTTGATTCATACCCTAAACTTCTAGAAGTATACAGAGTTTATGGAGAAAAAGCTCTTTCGCGCTATAAGGTGCGTACTTCACAATCCGTTATTACGGCATCTGTGCAAAGTGACGAAAAAGATAAATGGTTCTCGCTGGATATTAATATTGAATACGATGGGCAGTCTGTTTCTCTTGAAAAAATTTGGAAAGCATGGACCAAGGGCAAACGCTATGTGCAGTTAAAAGATGGAGCTTATACAAGCCTACCTGAATCGTGGCTTGAAAAATTAGCACATAAACTACAGGCTCTTGGATTTGACCCTTCCAAACCGCCTCAAACAAAATTTAAGCAATATGAAGCGCCAATTCTTGACAATATTTTGGAAGACTTCCCAACTGTAAGCACCGACTCATTTTGGAATAAATTACGGGAAAAAATTCGTGATTTTCGCGAAGTACGACCCATTCAACCTCCCAAGGGGCTAAATGCAGACCTGCGGCTTTATCAAGTGCAAGGTATCTCATATTTGAACTTCCTTTCTGAATATAGCTTTGGTGGTATATTGGCTGACGAAATGGGATTGGGAAAAACCGTTCAAACTCTTGCTTTCATACAATATATGATAGAGCACAAGTATTACGGGCCAAACCTCATCATTGTGCCAACCTCCGTACTTCCCAACTGGGACAGAGAAGCGGAGAAGTTTGTTCCGCAAATGCGACGGTTAATAATTTACGGTACGCGCCGCGAAAATATGTTTAAACAAATTCAGGACTCCGATCTTGTGGTGACGACCTATGCCCTTTTACGTCGTGACCTTGAAGAGTTTGAAAAGTTTGAATTTAATTCAATAATTTTGGATGAAGCCCAAAATATTAAAAATCCCAACACCATAACTGCTCGTTCTGTGCGAAATATCAATGCTCGCATGCGTTTATGCCTGTCGGGAACGCCCATTGAAAACAATCTTTTCGAGCTGTGGTCGCTCTTTGAATTCCTTATGCCGGGATTTTTGGGTTCACAACACTCATTCCAACGCGGCATTGTCAAACCCATTAAAGATGGTGACGTGGAAACATTGGAATTTCTGCGCACAAGAGTTCGTCCATTTATTTTACGACGTACAAAATCTGAAGTTGCTAAAGACCTACCGCCAAAGGTGGAAAGCGTTACCTGTTGCGCCTTGGAAGAAGCCCAAGCAGAACTTTATGCTGCACTTGCACAAAAACTCAAAATGCAAGTTCTTGCGGATGTTGACGAAAAAGGCATCGGCAAAAGCCAAATGTCTATTTTGGATGCATTGCTCAAACTGCGTCAAATTTGTTGCCACCCCCGCCTCTTAAAAATTGATATGCCGGGATTTTCCACGAATTTGCCTTCAGGAAAATTCGATGCTTTCAAAAGTATGGTCATGGACATTGTGGAGGGCGGGCATAAAGTCCTTGTATTCTCTCAATTTGTGCAAATGTTACATATCATTAGACAATGGTTGCAAGCTGCGGATATACCCTTTTGCTACCTTGATGGGGCTTGTAAAAATCGTTTTGAACAAGTTGATATATTTAATAACGATAAGAATATTCCTATTTTCCTTATATCGCTTAAAGCCGGTGGCACGGGCCTAAACCTTACCTCAGCTGATTACGTCATTCACTATGATCCTTGGTGGAACCCTGCTGTAGAAAATCAAGCTACTGACCGTACGCACCGCATTGGACAAACAAAACAAGTATTTTCGTATAAACTAATTTGCCAAAATACAGTTGAAGAAAAAATACTTAAATTACAAGAAGCTAAGCGTGGTGTAGCTGAGGCAATTATCCCCGGCCAAGACACCATGCAATCATTAACGCGCGAAGATTTAGAAATGCTCTTTGATGTATAAAAAAAGCAGCATTGCAAATGTTTTACACACGGAGCGATAAAGCAAGAAAAATTTCAAACAGTATTAATTTTACTTGTTTTATCGCTCATGAAGAGCTAATAACAATCAGGAAATACAATTAGGATTAAAAGCTGTTGCAGCTTAGTCCGAACAACTTAGTTTGAGAACAAAGGGGATTATGCTTTGAAATCGGTATTCAATGTTTTTTGGGGAATATTTGTCTTTTGCTTTTTACATGTAACATCAACTGAAACTCTTGCGGACGTAAATGCTCGCGCTGCAATTTTAATGAATATGTCTAACGGACGAATTTTATACAAACAAAATCCCTACATGCCCATCCCACCGGCATCATTAACCAAAGTGATGAGTATGTTTGTAACCTTTGATATGGTAAAAGAAAACAAAATTTCATTAAATAAAACCACAAAGATAAGTCCAAGCGCAGCTAAAACCGGCGGTTCTAAAATGAAACTCAGAAAGGGAGAAACCGTTTCTATTGAAAAACTCCTGCTTGGCATGGCTGTTTCTTCAGGAAATAACGCCTCAACCGCACTTGCTCAAAGCGTAGCAACCGACAACAAAACATTTGTAAATCTCATAAATAAAAAAGCAAAAAAATTAGGAATGAGAAACAGCACCTTCAAAACTCCGCATGGTTTGCCGGCTAAAGGACAATATACCACAGCTTATGACATGCTAAAAATGGCTCGTAGCTATATGAAAGCACATCC
>CAYJJP010000086.1:0-8058 GCA_964370525.1 uncultured Desulfovibrionaceae bacterium
ATTGCGAGGAGCCTGCGACGAAGCAATCCATACTGATTTCATTCTAGATTGTTTTGCTGCGCCCGTAGTAACTTTGAATTAAAAGAAAATCCAAGCTAAAGCCTGAGTTAAGGCAATAGCAACAAAAATCCAAAAAAAATTTTGAAAAATGCAAAAAAAGATGTTGACCTTTTTTGCAAGAATGCGTAATTTGCTTCTTGTCCTTTTGAAAGGAAATTCCCTGGACGGCAGGGAAGAGTGGGTTGAGCCCGCTCTAATGTACTTAGCGAAGGTTATGTTAATAGTTTTCGCTAAAATTGACAAGTACAGGCGTTACCAAATGCCCGACTAGTCAGCCGTTCCAGCCCAAAAGCGGAGCCACAGTTTTGCGATTACCGATTAAAGTAAATGCTAAGACTGACCCAGGGCTGTAAGGTGGGGGTTTTATCCCCGTTTGGTGACCTTGTGCGCTACCATCACTTCTGTGATACTCACAGTGGAATATGGCAACGCAATGGTAAATATCGTAAATATGCGGCCAATTGCGTTTGTATTCCATCCACAAGACTCCGCTTAAATACAGTATGTATGTCAACAAAGATATACTTTACCCTAATAGTCATCAAACTCCTATGTGCCAATAGGTAGAGTAAGGCATTTACGTGCCTTGCGGCTAAAAGTTCAAGCTTTTAGTGATATGTGAAGGAACCCTAGGCTTGTAGCCTTTAGGTAAATGTTCCAAAATGGAGTAGGCAAATGACAACAGTTAGCAGCGATCGCATTCGTATCAAGCTCAAAGCATACGATTATCGCATCCTTGATAAGGCTGTGGCAGAAATCGTAGATACGGCGCGCAACACGGGTGCCGGAGTGGCAGGGCCAATCCCCCTTCCCACCAACATTCACAAGTACACCGTGAACCGTTCTGTGCACGTGGACAAAAAGTCCCGCGAGCAATTTGAAATGCGTATCCACAAGCGGCTTATGGACATTCTCGAACCCACGCAACAAACCGTTGATGCGCTTGGCAAGCTTTCCTTGCCAGCAGGCGTGGACGTAGAAATCAAGCTCTAGCGAGAGAGGCAATCATGGCTGAGAAAATGGCAATATTGGGTCGTAAATTAGGAATGACCCGCATCTTCGCAGGCGATGGTTCCGCTGTGGCCGTTACGGTGATTCAAGCGGGGCCATGTCCCGTTACGCAAGTGAAGAGCATCGAAACGGATGGCTACAATGCAGTCCAAATCGCTTTTGAAGAGGCAAAGGAAAAACACACCACAAAGCCCTTGCAAGGACATTTTGCAAAGGCCGGTAAGGGCTTTTTCCGTCACACGCGCGAAATACGCTTAGAAGCAGCAGCAACCCAATCCTTGGGAGATGAGCTGACCGTCGAGCTTTTTAACGCCGGTGACATAGTGAAAATTTCCGGGAAAAGTATTGGTAAAGGCTACCAAGGGCGTATGCGCCGTTGGAATTTTGCCGGCTCCAAAGATTCCCACGGATGTGAAAAGGTGCACCGTAACAACGGTTCCATTGGTAACAACACCTTCCCCGGTCGTGTGTTCAAAGGTCGTAAAATGGCCGGACACTGGGGAAATGAAAGTGTTACGCAATTGGGACTAACTATCATTGATGTGCGCCCTGAAGACAACGTTATCCTTGTAAAGGGTTCCGTGCCCGGTCCTAAAAATGGACTGGTCGTGGTCAGCAAGCAGTAAAGGAATAGCATAATGGCTGTTGTGAAAGTATACGACCAGAACAAAAAAGAAAGCGGCGAAATTACGCTCGCTTCTGAAGTGTTCGAAGTGGAGGTAAGGCCCGAAATCCTTAACCTCGTGGTGCGTGCGCAGCTTGCGGCCAAGAGAGCCGGCACTCATGCCACAAAAACCAGATCCGAAGTATCTGGTGGCGGTGCCAAGCCTTGGAAACAAAAAGGAACCGGACGCGCTCGCGCAGGTTCTAACCGTTCACCCATCTGGCGTGGCGGGGCTGTTATTTTTGGCCCCCAACCTCGTGATTACAGCTTTAAGGTGAATGCCAAGGTTCGCGCTCTGGCTCTGAAGATGGCTTTATCCTCCCGTTTGGCTAATGAAAGCCTCTTGGTGGTAAAGAGCATCGAGCTGCCCGAAGTAAAGACCAAACTTTTTGCCCAAGTGGCACAAGACCTTGGTCTGCAAAAGGCGTTGATTATTGCTCCAGAAAGTATGAGCAATGACAATTTAACACTGTCTGCACGGAATATCCCCGGCATCACAATCTCGACTCCAAGTCGTTTGAGTGTGTATGAAATCCTCAAGCATAAACAACTTGTGCTTTTGGAAGGGGCCATCGAAAACGTGCAAGCTCGTTTCCAAAAGTAGGGAGTGAATAATATGGAATTTACACAAGTTCTCTTAAAGCCCCTCGTGACGGAAAAGACGACATTCTTGAAAGAAGAGGCTACTCAGTTAACCTTTATGGTTCACCCAAAAGCCAACAAAATCGAAATCAAGAATGCAGTGGAAAAAGCTTTTAATGTTCAAGTAGTGGCTGTTAACGTGGTTCGCAAAGCGCCTTCTGATAGAAAGCGCCAAGGCCGTGTTATTGGACGCAAGCCCGGATATAAAAAGGCCTATGTGACCTTGGTTCCCGGTGAAAAAATTGAATTCTTCGAGGGAGTATAAGAGATGGCTGTTCGTAAGTTGAACCCGACTTCTGCCGGACGACGCTTCCAAACGGTTTCCGATTTTAAGGAAATCACCAGAAGTACCCCTGAGAAGTCACTCACTGTCGGTCTTACAAAAAAGGCCGGCCGAAATCATCATGGTCGCATAACCAGCCGTCGTCGTGGCGGTGGTGTTAAGCGCCTGTATCGTATAATCGATTTTAAACGCAATAAGCTTGGCATAAGCGCCACTGTTGCACACATTGAATATGACCCTAACCGCTCGGCACGCATTGCACTTTTGCATTTTGCCGATGGTGAAAAGCGTTATATCTTGGCTCCTGTTGGAGTAAAGCAAGGCGATGTGTTGCTTAGTGGTGAAGGTGCCGATATTAAGCCCGGTAATGCACTGCAAATGTCAAAAATTCCGGTGGGTACTATCATTCATAACATTGAATTGTATCCCAGCAAGGGCGGACAAATGTGCCGCGCTGCCGGAACGTATGCACAGCTTGTGGCAAAAGAAGGAAAGTACGCTCTTTTGCGCCTTCCTTCCGGTGAAGTACGTAAAGTACTTGCCTCTTGCATGGCAACCGTTGGTCAAGTGGGTAATATCCACCACGAGCAAATTTCTATTGGTAAGGCCGGACGTAATCGCTGGCTCAACCGTCGCCCAAAAGTGCGCGGTGTAGCCATGAACCCCATCGACCACCCACTTGGCGGTGGCGAGGGCAGAAGCTCCGGTGGTCGTCATCCTGTATCTCCTTGGGGAACACCAGCCAAGGGTTACAAGACACGCAATCGCAAAAAGGCTTCGTCAAAGCTTATTGTAAAACGCCGTGGTCAGAAGTAGGAGTAGTCAATGCCTAGATCATTGAAAAAAGGGCCGTTTGTTGACGGTCATCTCATGAAAAAAGTGGAAACTGCCGTAGAAAATAACGATCGACGGGTAGTGAAAACTTGGTCGCGCCGCTCCACAATCCTGCCTGAAATGGTAGGCCTGACTTTTGCGGTGCATAATGGCAAGAAATTTGTTCCGGTATTTGTGACCGAAAACATGGTAGGACATAAGCTTGGTGAATTTTCACCAACACGCACTTACTATGGTCACGCAGCCGACAAAAAGTCTAAAAAGAAGTAGGGTGCTATGATGGAATCAAAAGCTATCGCAAAATTCCAACGTGTTTCTCCACGAAAAGCTCGCTTAGTGGCAAGAAATGTGGTGGGACTTGGAGTGGAAAAGGCCATGAACATCCTACGATTTACCCCTAACAAACCAGCAGGCGTAATTTATGCTGTGGTAAAATCGGCCCTTGCCAATGCATCCCAACTTGGCGGTGTTGATGTGGATGCCATGGTGGTTAAAGAAATTGTGGTCAATGAAGGTCCAACGTGGAAACGTTTTATGCCTCGTGCACAAGGCCGTGCCACTAAAATTAACAAGCGCACCAGCCACATCACCGTCATACTCGAAGAAGGGCAGGAATAGGCTATGGGTCAAAAAGTACATCCCTATGGATTTCGTCTTGGATACAACAAAAACTGGCTTTCTCGCTGGTTTAGCAAAAAAGAGTACGCTAGTTTTGTATATGAAGACAGCAAAATTCGCAAATACGTGAAAAAATTGCTTTTTCATGCCGGAATTTCCAAGATTGAAATAGAACGTGCCGGCGGTAAAATTCGCCTCATTCTTTTCACCGCTCGTCCCGGTATTGTTATCGGTAGAAAAGGCGTTGAAATTGAAAAACTTCGTGGTGATTTACGCCACAAGTTTGGTCGCGAATTTTCCCTTGAAGTAAACGAAATACGCCGTCCAGAAGTGGACGCTCAGCTTGTGGCAGAAAACATTTGCCAGCAGCTTGAACGCCGTGTAGCTTTTCGTCGTGCCATGAAGCGCACGGTGAGTATGGCTCGCAAATTTGGCGGCGAAGGTATTAAGGTAACCTGTGGCGGTCGTTTGGCCGGTGCAGAAATTGCTCGCTCCGAATGGTATCGTGACGGACGAGTGCCTTTGCAAACTCTCCGTGCTGACATTGACTACGGCTTTGCCGAAGCAAGCACCACCTATGGTATCATTGGTGTGAAAGTATGGATTTACAAGGGTGAAATCCTTGACAAAGAGGTGGATCAGTAATGCTCTCCCCCAGAAAAGTAAAATTCCGCAAGTGGCAAAAAGGGCGTCTGCGTGGCATGGCGCACAGAGGTGCAACAATTGCTTTTGGTGAAATTGGCTTAAAGACTGTTGAACACGGTCAGCTGACAAGCCAGCAAATTGAATCAGCTCGTATTGCCATGATGCGTCATATTAAACGTGGTGGTAAGGTGTGGATTCGCATCTTCCCAGATCGCCCAATAACCGCAAAGCCCTTGGAAGTTCGCCAAGGTAAGGGTAAGGGCTCACCAGTTGGTTGGTGCGCACCTGTTAAACCGGGTCGTGTTCTTTACGAAATCAAGGGTGTTTCCCTTGAATTAGCCAAAGAAGCACTCACTCGTGCTGCGCATAAATTACCTGTGAAAACAGTGATTGTGGTAAAGGAGGGCTTGTAAAATGGCCGATCCAAAGAAAAATTCTGTGAAAGCACTCAATGCAGCTTTACGCGATAAATCCGCCGAAGAGCTTAGAGAAGAGCTTAAAAAACAGAGAATGGAAGTGTTTACCTTGCGATTTAAGCATGCAACCGCTCAGCTTGAAAAAACTTCTGAGTTAAAAGCTGCACGGCGTCAAGTTGCGCGCATCCAAACTATCTTGCAAGAAAAGGAATAGATGCCATGAATGCCAGTTTAGAAAATAAAAAAGGCAGAAGCATGCAAGGGGAAGTTGTAAGCAATAAGAATGACAAGACCATTGTTGTTCGTGTTGAAACCCTTGTAAAACATCCCCTTTTTAAGAAGTATGTGCGTCGTCGCAAAAAGTTCACGGCTCATGATCCCGAGAACATTTGCAACATTGGTGACAAGGTAAAAATTGTGGAGTGTCGACCGCTTTCAAGAAATAAGCGTTGGCATTTAGTCTCCATCATCGATAAAGCCGTATAGGAAGAAAACCATGATTCAGGTAGAATCCACATTACAAGTGGCGGATAATTCCGGCGCAAAAAAGGTTGCCTGCATCAAGGTGCTTGGCGGCTCCCATCGCCGCTACGCCTCTGTGGGGGATATAATTGTAGTATCCATTAAGGAAGCTATACCTCACAGCAAGGTGAAAAAAGGTGAAGTGATGCAGGCCGTTATCGTGCGTACCCGTAAGGAAGTACGTCGAGCTGACGGTTCTTATATAAAATTTGACGGCAATGCAGCAGTGCTATTATCAAAGCAAGGTGAGCCCATGGGCACACGTATCTTTGGGCCTGTTGCTCGCGAACTGCGTGCACGCAACTTTATGAAAATCGTTTCGCTTGCACCGGAAGTGCTCTAGGAGATAACCATGAGACAGTATCGTATTCGTAAGGATGACAAAGTGATGGTTATCGCCGGAAAAGATGCCGGCAGTATTGGTAAGGTGCTAAAAATTCTTCGCAAGAAGGATAAGGTGCTTGTTGAAAGAATAAATGTGGCAAAGCGTCATATGCGCGCTAACCCCTACGCTCAACAGCCCGGTGGCATCGTGGATAAGGAAATGCCAATTCATGTTTCCAATGTAATGGTCGTCTGCGATGCTTGCGGCGGACCGGTTCGTATTGGTTACAAAAAAACAGAAGATGGCCAAAAAGTTCGCTTCTGCAAGAAGTGCAACGAAGTCATGGAAAGTAAGGTGCAAAAATGACCCGCCTTGAACAGATATATAGAGAGAAAGTAGTTCCGGTAATGCAAAAAGAGTTTAACTACTCTTCAATAATGCAACTTCCTGGTATTGAAAAGATCTCTCTGAACATCGGGCTTGGCGCTGCCAGTCAAAACAACAAGCTTATGGAAGAAGCTGTGGCAGAATTAACTGCCATTGCAGGCCAAAAAGCTGTGGTGACTCGTGCCAAGAAGTCTATCGCGTCCTTTAAGTTGCGTGAAGGAATGCCCATTGGTTGCCGCGTAACCTTACGCCGCGAACGCATGTGGGACTTCCTTGACAAGCTTGTGAATTTTGCGCTGCCCCGTGTGCGTGACTTTCGCGGTGTCCCTGACCGCGGATTTGACGGTCGTGGCAATTTTACCTTGGGAATCAAGGAACACACCATTTTTCCAGAATTGGAAATCGATCGTGTGGACAATCCCAAGGGTATGAATATTACCATTGTGACCACGGCACAGACCGACAAAGAAGGTAAGTTCCTTCTTGACAAACTCGGCATGCCGTTTAAGAAGTAGGAGTGAAGTCTTATGTCACGTACAGCGCTAGAAGTTAAAGCTACTCGCAAGGCAAAGTTTTCATCCCGTGCATATAACCGCTGCCCACTGTGTGGGCGTCCAAGGGCTTATATGCGTAAATTCGGCCTGTGCCGTATTTGTTTCCGTGGCATGGCGCTACGGGGCGAATTGCCAGGCGTTCGTAAATCTAGCTGGTAAAATTGTAAGGAGAATTCGATGTTGACAGATCCTATTGCAGATATGTTAACCCGTATCCGCAACGCACATTTGGCCCTGCACAAGGAAGTAAATGTGCCGCGCTCGAAGATGAAGGAAGCAATTGCTGCCATCTTAAAGCAGGAAGGTTACGTCGAAGACGTGGCCGTTGCTGACAGAACTATCACCATTACCCTAAAATATCATAAGGGTAAGGCAGTTATTTCTGGTCTTAAGAGAAGAAGCACGCCAGGTCGTCGTATGTATGTTGGAGCCGGGGGAATCCCCAGAGTTCAAAACGGACTCGGTATTTGTATCTTGTCTACTTCCTTGGGTGTACTTGACGGTATAAGTGCGCTTGAAAAGAAAGTGGGCGGCGAACTACTTTGCGAAATTTGGTAGGCGGTGCCATATGTCAAGAATTGGAAAACAACCTGTATCTTTGCCTTCCGGAGTGGAAGTAAAGATTAAAGATGATGTTGTGGAAGTGAAAGGCCCGAAGGGAGTTTTGACCACACCTTTGTGCTCCTGTATCAATTATGAAGTGGCAAACGGCTTGGTTACCCTTACTCGCAAAGAAGAAACACGCATTGCTCGTGCTCAGCATGGTCTTAGGCGCACGCTTATTGCCAACTGCGTTGAAGGTGTAACAAATGGCTTCAAAAAAACTCTTGAAGTTATCGGTGTAGGCTATAAAGTAGCTGTAAAGGGTGACATAGTCGACCTAGCTGTAGGTTACTCCCATCCTGTGCTCTTCGATTTGCCAAAGGGCATCTCGGCTACCGCTGAAGGCAATAAGCTGACCATCATGGGCATTGATAAAGTGCAAGTGGGTGAAGTGGCTGCGCAAATTCGTCGTATCCGTAAGCCTGAACCTTATAAAGGTAAGGGCATTAAATATGAAACCGAAGTTATCCGTCGTAAGGTGGGTAAGTCCGGCG